>JAJDDS010000701.1 GCA_029260195.1 Phycisphaerae bacterium | reverse complement strand
GAGAGGAACACAAAGCGCACGAAGCCCTCACCGCCGCATGGGAACTCGACCGATTCGACGCCCGAACCCTCAACACCTTAAGCCTGCTCGAATCGATAGAGAAACTCGCCCGTCACGAGACCGAAAACTTCGTCATCAGATTCGACCCTACAACCGACGCCGTCCTCGCCCCCTATATGGCGGACTTCCTCGAAGAGATTCACGGGGAGCTGTGTGACGATTTCGCCTGGTCCCCCACCGACAAGACCATCATCGAGGTCTTCCCAACCCACCGCGCGTTCGGCGTGCGCATCACCGGAAAACCTTGGATCCACACCGTCGGAGCATGTACCGGAAAAGTCATCGCTATGGAGGCCCCGCGCGAACACCCTAGCCTCCAAGGACGATTCAATTACGCTAACGTCCTGCGCCACGAGTACACGCACACCGTCACACTAGCGGCCACTGGAAACCGGATACCACACTGGTTTACCGAGGGGCTGGCGGTGCTGCAGGAGGACGCCCCGCGGTCGTTCGCCTGGTGCGAAATGCTCGCTGACTCCCTCCGGCGCGGCGAGCTGTTCGCCCTCGAAACCATCGACTGGGCGTTCATCCGTCCACGGCGACCCAACGACCGCCAGATCGCCTACGCCCAGAGCGAGTGGATGTGTGCGTTCATCGTCGAACGCTTCGGATACGACGCATTGGGCGCCATGATCGCCGGTTACCGCGGGCGAAAGCCGCAGGAGACCGTCCTTCACGAGGTCACCGGCTTGACGCTCGAGGGATTCGACGCAGCCTTCGCCGATTGGTCCCGCCGTGACGCAGCCGGTTGGGGATTGTCACTGCGGACGCCGGAACCGGTGGACGGGCTGCGAACACCCGAGATCGAACGCGGTGACGACCCCGACGCGCTCGCCCGATTGGCGCGGGCGGAGTTCGATGCCGGTGAGATTGTGCGGGCGGTGAACGCGGCGCGTCGTTCGGTCAAGATTGATCCCAACAATCCGCAAGGGCTGACGACACTGGGCGAGGCGCTTTGGCTGGTACGCGAAATCGCCGATGGATCGGAGGCCAAACGAGCGTTCGCCGATGAGATGATCCCGGCGATGCGCCGGCTGCTGACCGCGGACCCGGATGGCTGGATCGCCCCCAAGGTGCTCGGCTCAATCGCACTCGAACGCGGAGAACACGAGCTGGCTGTCGCGAGGATGCTGGAACTCAAGCGAGCGCTGCCGGTGGACACGACCGCGGACCGAGCGTTGGCCGGAATCTACCTGCAACGGAAGGCGTTCGACCGGGCGATACCCCTTCTGATCGAGCTCGCCCGCGCGAACGAAGACGACCCCGACATCCCCTTCACCCTGGCATCGATTTTTTCCGATCGCGGGCAAATGGGGGAGGCTAAATACTGGTGCATGCAGGCGCTCTACATCGATCCCTACCGGACCGACATCCACATCGTCCGCGCTGATGTGTGTGAGCGGATCGACGACGGGAGTTGCCTGCGGCGGGAATTGGCCGCGCTGTGCGTTCTTGAGCCCGGCAAGGTCGGACATTTCGAACGCGCCGCGCGCGCGTTTGCCGCCAACGACGAATCGGAACGCGCCCGTGAGTATGCCCGACGCGCGGTCGAGCTGAACGCCGACACGCCGGTCCGTTCGCTCGCCGCCGACGGACCGTAAAAGGCGGCAGTGCGGGGTCCAATCTTCACATAGCGGGCGACTACGCCATACGGCGACGGCGACTCTCCGTCCAGGATGATGCGTCGAAATCGCCCCTCTTCCGTGGTACCATGGTGACTTCGTAGCGAGAACGGCGAACGCAGGAGGAAAACCGATGGCGCGGCGCATCGACTGGTACTACTATCGCAACGGGTGAACCAGTTGCAAAAAAGCCCAAGGGTCCCTTGCGAAGAACGATGTCACGGTCCGCGAGCAATCCGACGCGCGAACCGACCGGCGAGGCGGCGAGGCAGCCCTGGCGCTGGCTGATGAGGCGTCGAGAATCATCGTGTCCAAGGGCAAGAACGTCGTCGCGTTCGACATGAAGAAGGACAAACCAGACGAAGCGACCCTGCTGTCGCACCTGCTGGGGCCATCGGGCAACCTGCGAGCCCCGACCATCAGAAAGGGGAGGACCTTGCTGGTTGGGTTCAACGAAGACATGTACACCGACGCGTTGGGCTGATCCAGCCAACCGGAGGATGTCGCCGCGACAGTATTTTACATAATATGGACGGTTCAGCCGACAGGTAGGATGACGATGGGTGTTGATATACGATGTGGGGCGGTGGTCGCCCAGGTTTGGCGAGGAGTGTTTTGAAAAACCGCGCGTTCACACTGATCGAGCTACTGGTAGTCGTCGCGGTGATCGGTCTGTTGACCGCCATCCTGCTCCCCAGCCTGCGCTCCGCCCGCGTTCAGGCCAAGCGGGTTGTTTGCGGAACCCACCTGCGGCAGATCGGCGTCGCCATGCAGGGATACCTGGGCGACAACGGCGACCGGTTTCCGCTGGCTTCAGCCATGCCCTCGTTCGGCCCCGCTCCGTACGACGGCGACGAACCGCTGTATCTCGCGGACGTCTTGCAACCGTATCTGGGGGGCAATGCGATCCTCTTCGAATGCCCGGCGGACCTGCCCGGGCGTGTCGATCGTCCCGATCCCGTGACCGGGCTGAGCTACTTCGAGTCGGAGCGCTCGAGCTACCAATACCGCGTCCATATTGGCGGGCCGTTTATGCTTGCCGGGCAGACGATGGATGAAGTCGCCAATCGGTTCGAACGGTTCTTCGGCGAGCCGGCGCCGGTGAACACCATCTGGTACATGCGCGATTTCCACAACTTTCACGCGAGCAAGCGCAGGGTGGTGACGTCGGACGATGAAGACGAAGAGGGATCGCCGGGTGGGCCGGGGCGGCGTAACTATCTGTACGTCGATGGACATGTGACGGACTACGAAAAATACTGAATCCTGGAGAAAGTCGTCATGAAACGAAAAGGTGTGGCTTCCCCGAGAATCATCGCGCTAGTGGGGGTCGGTGTGATCGTCGCCGGCGGCGCGGTGTGGGGCCTGGTGGGCGGATCGCCCGATGGTGAAAAGAACCCGCTGAATCTTCCCGAAAACCTGCTGGTCGATTCACTCAAGAAGCAGGCTGATGAGTCGCCCGAGACGATGATGAATACCATGCGCGAAGTCCGTCGGAACGAGGATCTGACCGACGAACAACGCGACGCAGCGCGGCGCAACATGGGCGCCGTCTGGCGCGAGCGCATGGAAAAAGGCGTCAACGAGTACTTCGCCGCCGGCGACGAAGAGAAAAACGACGTGCTGGATCGCCACATCGATCGCATGCGCGAGATGCGCGAACGCATGCAAGCGGAGCGCGAAACGCGACGTCGCGAGCGCGAATCCGAACGCAAAGCCAACGGCGAGCAAGAGGAGGACCGCGACGCCAGACGCCGCGACATGATGCGCCGTCGCGTCGGAGCCACCCGCGATGAACGCAAGTCCCGCTCCGAAGCGCGAAGCCCCGACCAAGGTGCTCGCCGGATGGCCTACTTCTCAGCCCTGCGAAAACGGGCCCAGGAACGCGGCATCGACATGGGCGGGCGCGGAGGTCGCGGCGGAAGAGGCGGTGGACACCCCTGATTCCTTGTCCGCCGCTTGACGGTCCGCCCCCAGCGCGGTAGTTAATACCGGGCATCAGGTATCCCTTGGCGAAAGGAAGTGACTGATGCCGGGTCCGTCCGTTAATCGATCCATCGAGAACATCCCCGTCGCGCTCACGTTCGACGACGTCCTGCTCGTCCCCCAGCGATCCTCCATCACACCGGACGGCATTGACGTCGGCACCCGACTGACCCGCAACATCCGGCTCAACATCCCCATCCTCTCCGCCCCCATGGACACCGTGACCGAATCGGCACTGGCCATCGGTCTCGCCCAGCAGGGCGGCATCGGAATCGTGCACAAGAACCTGACCATCGAGGACCAAGCCGCCGCCATCCACAAGGTCAAGCGATCCGAAAGCGGCGTGATACTCGATCCGTTCACACTGCGCCCATCGGACCCGATCTCCGCCGCCCAGGAGCTGATGGAAAAACACGGTATCTCCGGCGTCCCCATCACCGACGACCAGGGCACCCTCAAGGGCATCATCACCCGACGCGACCTGAAATTCCTCGAATCCGCCGATCAGACCCTCGGCGAAATCATGACCGCCGAAAACCTCGTCACCGCCAATCCCAACACCTCGCTGACCGAAGCCGACCGCATCCTGAACAAAGCCAAGGTCGAGAAGCTCCTCCTCGTCGACAAGAAGGGCCGACTCGCCGGACTCATCACCATGCGCGACATCGAGCGAAGCCGCGAGTATCAGCAGAGCTGCAAGGACGACCGCGGACGCCTCCGCGTCGGGGCTGCCGTCGGCGTCATGGATTACGAACGCGTCGAGGCCCTGGTGGCCAACGACGTCGACGTCATCGTCGTCGACACCGCCCACGGACACAGTGACAACGTCCTGGCGACCGTGCGGGAAATCCGCAAACGGTTCACCGTCGACCTCATCGCCGGAAACATCGCCACGCGCCAGGCTGCGGCTGACCTGATCGAAGCCGGCGTCGACGCCGTCAAGGTCGGCATCGGTCCGGGCAGCATCTGCACCACCCGCGTCGTCGCGGGCGTCGGCGTTCCGCAGCTCACCGCCATCATGAACGTGGCTGCCGTCGCCCGCGATCAGGGAACGCCCATCATCGCCGACGGTGGCATTCGCCGTTCGGGCGACATCACCAAGGCGCTTGCAGCCGGCGCCCAGTCGGTCATGCTGGGCTCGCTGTTCGCGGGACTGGAGGAGTCGCCCGGCGACGCCGTGACCTGGAAAGGTCGCCGATTCAAGGAATACCGCGGCATGGGGTCGCTCGGGGCGATGGTCCGCGGGTCCGCCGACCGCTACGGGCAAAGCGCCAAGTCCGCCAACGGCAAGCTCGTGCCCGAGGGAATCGAGGGCCGCGTGCCCTATCGCGGACCGCTGTCCGATTTCGTCTATCAACTCGTCGGCGGCTTGAAGGCCGGCATGGGCTACTGCGGGGCGGCAACGATCGACGAACTGCGGGCCAAAGCCACCTTCTGCCGCGTAACGCACGCGGGCCTGGTCGAGTCGCATCCGCACGACGTCTCCATTACGAAAGAGTCACCTAACTATGAAATGGATTTTAAGACCGAGTCTTAGCGCCATGGCGGTGTCCTTGATGTTCTGCGGATGCCATCAGTATCCCAACGTCTTCCTCGACGACTTGCCACCGTCCTCGGCCGTCACCACGGCGTCCGCGCGCCAAGCCGCAGCCGCCGATCGCGCGACGGAGCCGCGGGTACGCGAATTCGAGCCGATGCGCGTCGAGCCACAAGCGGGAACCGTCGTCCACCAGCCGTTGTGGATGGAAGATCCGACCGAAATGTCCGGCAGTGAGGACGGCCAATTCGCCGCAACCGCCGAGGATCTGATCTGCCTGCCGTACAGCGTGGGTCGGTTCTTCGTCAACGCCCTGCTGATGCCCATCAGCATGGCCGTCGATCCGCCTGACGCGACGGTCTGCAGTGACGGCGTGGAACGACTGTCGCGCGTCTCCTGGCTACCCGAACCCTACGACGCTGACCGCTGCAACGGCGTCGCCATGCCCATCGACGTTCACGAGGTCTGGATGGCCGGCGAGGAAGCGTTGATGGAACTGCCGATCCCGGTCGACGAGCCCGTCGACCCCGCGGAACCGGCTGAGTGACATCGGAGCGACGCACGCATTCGTCCATGGACACCACCACGCCCGAACGGCCGCGTGACAACAAACCACCCCATCGGTGCGGCGCCTGCGGAGTCGAGATCGATCTGGCCTACGCTCCGCGCTGCCCACAATGCGGCGCCGATATCCCCCCCGTCGGAATCACCAGCGCCGACACGACGCCGTTCGCCGCCGGCGATACCCGCAACCGCGACGCACGCCGCGCCATGCGGCGATGGGTCTACACCGCCGGCGCGGAGCGACTGCGGCATCTATCGCTCGTCCGGGCTTCCGACGCGTCGGCTGCATTCGCAAAACACCACCTGTTTCGACTCGCAGCCGCCGCCGCGATCTTCGAACTCGCCCACACCGGTTGGTATCGCGTGGTCCGCACCACGGACAACGTCTCGCGCCTCGCCACCGAGCCGTCCGGAAGCGCGTGGCTTCAAGTGGCGATCCGCGAAAACGCCACCGACCGGATGGGATGCGTCGCCGTCTGGTGGAACCCGGCGCGCAGCGCCTTCGGGCTGGCCGCCACGCTCGTCGTCGGGCTCCTCGTCGCACAAGGGCTGCTGCTGATCCTGAACATCGGCGCCGGCCCCGTTCTGGGATCGCGTTACCGCGAGGAACATCGATTGCGGGCCGCGATTCACTACGGAACGGCGTGGGGGCAGCCATTGGTGTACGCGTCCCTGCTGCTCATGTTCGTACCGATACTCGCGGCGCTGGATGTCCTCGGCCTTCCGTTCGTCCCCGACGCGATCGGGTTCCACGCCCTGGCGGCGTTGATCGCCGGGCTGACAGGGATGATGTGGTGGTTCTGGATGTTGCGATT
>JAJDDS010000071.1 GCA_029260195.1 Phycisphaerae bacterium | reverse complement strand
AATCCGGCCCACGCCATCGTGGACGACACGCGCCCAGCCTGCCCGTAGGGCGTCTTAGTGTGATTTGGACGGTGATCGAGCGCCGGTTCGTTGGCGGGTCGGCGCCGGCGCTTTCGGGGAAAGATCGCTTCCTTACGGGCGCGGCTCTGTTTGGATCGCGGCCTTCTTTGACACATACAGAGACATTCCGCGGGGTGGTGTTGGTGCGGCGGGCTTACGTTGCAATTGCATAATGGGCGTTTGGCCTTGCTCCATTCATCGAGAAAGGCCGAGGGCTCGGGGTTCCGTGCATTTGCTCGAGGGCGATCGTACACCGCACATTTGGTGGATTCTGCCTGCACCGAATCGGCGCGGGCTGAGGCCCGCGGCTCGTAGCGCGGGGACAGTCCGCTGGTGAAAACCACCACGCGGTTTATGCGACGCTGGGGTTCCCCCTCCCGATGTGCGTCGGGATGGGTAAGCACATCTCGCGTCCCGGCGAGCCATGCCCACCGTTCTGACGTGCGTCGACGGCGCCGGATGCCCCGGGGGAGTGCCCGAACCGCCCCCGTGCGTTTCCGGGGGAGCCGGATTTCTACGCGCCGCGTTTCGGCTCCCGGCTTTCGACTTTCCTCCGTCCCTTCAGTGCCCGTCAAATCCCCGCTACAATCCCGCGCGTGCCATCAACGCGCCCCAAAGACACGACCGGACACTTGTGGATCGAGCAAGGGGAGGACGTCGTCGGCCCGGTGGCATCGGTGGCTCTGATCGGTCCCGTCGAGCGACTCTACAGCTACGCCGTTCCCCCCGAGTTCGCCTCGTCCCTCTCACCCGGCCAGCGCGTCAACGTCCCCGTCGGGAAACGGGCTCGACTCGCCCCCGGGTTCTGCGTCGCCATCGACCGGCAGCCCTGGACCGCCACCCTGAAGCCCATCGAGTCCCTCATCGACGACCACGCATTCCTCACCGACGAACTGCTGGTTCTCGGCCGATGGATGGCTGGCTACTATGCGTGCCCGCTCGGACGCACGCTGAAGTCGCTCGTCCCGGAAGCCGTTCGCAAGCGCAGCGGATTCACCACGGTCGTCCGGGCCAGCGTCAACCCGTCCGGACTGGCGCTCGGTGATCCCGCCGCCCGCGTGGGCCACAAACAACGAGCCGTCCTCGACCGGCTTCTACGCGCCGACGCCCCCGTCGCACTGCCCATCCTGCTCGCCGACTCCGGCGCGTCAAGAGCCACCGTCCGCACCATGGAGAAACGTGGCTGGGTGCGCCTCGACCGGCACCGTCAAGCCGCACCCGCTCCCGATTTCGACCACCCCGGTGTCGAGCCCGACTTCGATCTCAATCCGGACCAGCGTGCTGCCGTCGATCGCATCGCCGAGGTTACGGCTTCCGGTGTTTTTCGCGTCATGCTCCTGTTCGGCGTCGCGGGCAGCGGAAAGACGGAGGTCTACGTCCGCGCGATGCGTCGTGTCCTCTCCGCGGGTCGGCAGGTGATCATGCTCGTTCCCGAGATCGCCCTGACCACGCAACTCGTCGATCGACTCGCCGCCCGTTTTACGAACGTCGCCGTCATTCACAGCGGACTCACGGGGGTCCATCGATCGCTCACGTGGTCCGCGATCCGTGCGGGCGAGAAGCAGGTCATCATCGGCACGCGCAGCGCGGTCTTCGCCCCCTGCCCCGACCTCGGGCTTATCGTCGTCGACGAGGAGCAGGAATCCAGTTACAAGAACCTCCAAGCCCCGCGCTTCCACGTTCGCGACGTGGCTGTCAAACGCGCGCAAATGCGGTCGATTCCGGTGGTCCTCGGCAGCGCCACGCCGTCCCTGGAATCCTGGTGCAACTGCGACCGCTTCGACCATTTCGAGCGCATCGAACTCTCGAACCGCGTGCGCGACCTGCCCATGCCCGCCGTCACGGTCGTCGACCTCAACGATGAGTTTCAGTCAAAGACCGGCATCCCCCTCGTCTCGCGCATACTCGTGCAGCGCCTGCGCGCGGTCCTCGAACGCAACGAGCAAGCCGTCCTCCTCCTCAACCGCCGCGGATATGCCAATTGGCTGTTTTGTCCCCACTGCAAACAACGCATCCTCTGCCCCCGCTGCAACGTCAATATGGTCTACCACGCACCGCGCCGCGAACTGCTCTGCCATTATTGTCATCGCCGCACACCCGCCACCGAAACCTGCCCCGACCCGTCCTGCGGCGGGCGTCTGATCCGCTCCGGCGGTGGTACGCAACGCGTCGAGGAGTTGCTCAACCGGTTTTTCCCCGACGCCAACATCGAGCGCGTCGACAGTGACACCATGCGTCACCCGCGCGCTTACGCCCGCATCATCGCCGACTTCGAGTCGCGGAAGATCGACTGCCTCATCGGAACCCAGATGATCGCCAAGGGACTCGATTTCCCGTACGTCTCGTTCGTCGGTGTCCTCGGTGCGGAGACACCGGCTTCGTTGCCCGATTTCCGCGCCGCCGAACGCCTGTTCCAACTCGTCACGCAGGTCGCCGGCCGCGCGGGCCGCGCCGATATCCCCGGGCAGGTCGTCGTGCAGACCGAGTCGGCCGATGCGCCGGCCCTGCTTTGCGCGGTCCGCCACGATTTCCGCGCCTTTGTCACGCAGGAGATTGACATCCGACGTCGCACGCGAATGCCCCCGTTCACCCGCCTGACCCGCATCGTGATCGCCGACCCGACCGAGCCGACCGCCCAACGCATTGCCACCGAGCTGGCTGACCTCGCCCGCGGTGTGACCCAGGAACTCGCCCTCGACGACGCCGACCTGCTTGGACCGATGCCCTGCGTCCTGGCCCGGCTCAGGAATCGCTACCGGTACGAATTCCTCCTCCGCTGTCAGTCCGCCGAGTCGATGGGCCGCTGGCTCGACCACCTGCGCGCCACCGGGACCCTCAATCCCAGAGGCGGCGCGACCGTGCAGGTCGACGTCGACCCCCTGTCACTCACCTGACTCCGTGCGGCGTCGTAAGCCATTGTCCGGTCGAAAGTTAACCCAGCCTTCTCCCGCTTCACGGCGTGTGCCGACCACGAGCGCCGGTCCCAACGCAAATAACACGGTTCGCACCGGCGACCAGCTTTCGTCAAGATTCCCGCAGGACACCGACGATACCCAGCGAATCGATGATTACTGCCTTGGAACGCTCGGTAGGAGCTTGCAACATGGAGGTTCAGACCATCTCGCAGCGGCGCGAGATCGCCACGGCGCGTCGTCACCGCGCGACGAGCCTCGACGCGCTGACGATTCCAGCCGACGGCGACGGCGCCCACGGACCGGAAGTCGGTCCCTATCCGCACGTGTTGCGACTGGAAACCACCTGCGAAGACGGCCAGGTCGCGGTCTGGTTCGATGACGCCTGGTGGCTCGAATCGCTCCGCCGTTGGAAGGACGTGGCCCTCGACCTGCACATCCTCCCGACACCAAATGCCCTCCTGCACCCCGTGATTCTGCACGAACTTGAGATGGTTCGCCGGCTTCAATTGCCCTGGAGGATGATCGGTTCCTGCTACGTCTCTGACGTCGCCCATCCAGTGCTAGTGCCTAAGTTGGCTGTGAATCAGTACCACGAGATTCGCATCATCGATCAGGACCGCCCGTCCACCGGCGGCTTTGACGTTCGAAAGTCCAAATTGTC
>JAJDDS010000008.1 GCA_029260195.1 Phycisphaerae bacterium | reverse complement strand
GGCGGAGGGCGAGGATCCGGTGACCTATCAATGGTTGTTCGGGGGGGTCCCGATTCCCGGGGCGACGGAGTCCACGCATTCCATCGATGTGATCGCGGAGGACGATTTTGGGGTGTATGCGTGCGATGTATCCGACGGGTGCGGGGGTACAGCCACGTCGTTCTCGGGGCAGCTCAAACTCGGCGAAGTGTTGATCGACGAGCAGCCGGCGGGGGGGGAATTCTGCGTCGGGGACAACGTCTTCATATTTGCCGGGCTGACCGGGTCACTGACGATTCAATGGTTCAAGGACGGCGTGCCCATACCGGGCGCGGCCAGCGCTTTTCACGTCATCGTCGACGCCCAGCCGGAGGATGGTGGTGCGTACCACGTGGAGGCTGCCTCGCTCTGCAACGCCCTCGTGTCGGATGCTGCGGACGTGACTGTTGTCGGATGCGGTGACGGTCCGTAACGGATCGGTCGCGTCGCGCGATAGGCAGGCACGCATCGTTCGTCCGGGATCAGGATCTGCGTTTGGTCGCCGGTTTTGGTGTGGTCTTGCGGGAGCGTTTGCTCACCTTCTTTCGCGTGGTCTTCGCGGCGGTCTTGGTCGCGGGTTTGCGGGTGGAATTGATGACGGATTCGTAGCGTTCGATGAACTTCCTTGCGGGCACGCGTTTGATTGCCTGTCCTATCACTTTGAGCGGGACGTCGTCGATTCTCTTGAAGCGCACGCACGATTTTCCCATATCGAGCTTCTTGCCGCTCTTCGCCCACGCCTCGCGGAACCAGGCCTCGTGCTCCTCATTGCCGTAGATGCACATGAGGTAGATCGACATGTGGTTCTTCTGCGACGCCAGCCCCGCGAAAGGCAGCGGTTGCTTCGGGTCGCAATGGTATCCGGGCGGGTAGAGGCTGTGCGGGATGTAGTAGCCGATCATGCCGTACTGCATGCCTTCCTCGTATCCCGTTGGCAGGTTATCGAGGATGACCGCGCGAACGGCTTCGATGGCTTCGCGCCGATCACTCGGAAGTCCGACAAGATAAGCATCGATCGTTTTCGCGTCGCTCCGCATGCTCTTTTCGTTCCGTTACTTCTCGGGTCGTACCCAGCGGTTCAGGCGGCGGTCGAAGGGAAGCATTCGCTCGGCGTAGCCCACGGCGGTGTTCAGCCACTGGCGACGCACGGGGCCGGCGAAGTGCAGCAACACGTTTAGCATCGTCGCCTCGCGAGCGCCGGTCTTGCGCATGTAGAACTGGATGAACTCGTCACGTCGCGTCGACAGGGTTGTGGACAGCATGAGAAACTGCCGCTCATGATCGATCGTCACCATGTGCGCATTGTCCATGGCTTGTTCAGCCAACTCACGCAGTCGGTCGTCGAGTCCTGCGGGGCGGAATGGCTGATTGCTGAGTGGCGCCGAGCCCATGGCCCCGTCGCACAATGCGAAGACGACGCGCATGTCGAGATCGGATGCCTCGATCGCGAGGCGTTCCAGGTCTGCCGGCGTTCGCGGTCTGCCGTCGACGGTGACGCGAAATCTTCGGTCTATCGATCCGGACGTAACGTCATGCACGGTGTCGGGAACGTCCGCGGCGAGCACCGCCGCCACGACGGCTGCATTGTAGGCGTTGATGTAGTAGCAGACGCGGTCCTCGGGCAGCGGAAATGCACTCGGTGCTTGGGTCGGACCGATCGACGCCAGGATGGCAAGGTAGTCGTGCAATGGCTGCGAGTGGGCGGCGAGATGCCCGTAGTCCGCGAGATTGTCTTTGACGTTTTCCCTTACGACTGTCGCCCAGGGACGGTCGTCGTAGCGGGTCGGGGCGTCTGATGCCTCTGATTGACTCGGGACGGCGATATCGCGAACCGGCGGACCGCAACCGGCAAGGGACGCTACGCAGAGGATGGCGGTAGCGTGCGAGCGCGCGGCGTGGGTCCGTCGATCTTGCTTTTCGCGTCGGTGTGACAGCCGCATGATTCGGTTCTCTTTGCCTATTGCAGCGAATTGATGGTTAGTCCGGTGGCGACCTTTGGAAAGAAGAACGTGGACTTCTGGGGCATGCGGTCGCCGGTCTCACTGACGGCGCGTAGCTGTCCCATGGTTGCGGCTCTGCAAATCAAGGCGATTCCGTGTTCGCTTCTCGCGGTGTGCTGGGCGTCGTCTTCAAGTTTGATGTACCGAGTTTTGGGGGACCGTCCGCCGCCCGGTCCGGACGTGAACAGTTCGTCGAGGAGGTAGCGGTGCAGGTAGGCGACATCGAGCGCTCGCCAAGGAGGGCTCTTTTGCGGCTCGAGCAAGCCCAGAATCTCGCGGTTTGTAAACCGGACGTGCCTGCGATCGCCGCTCGCTCCGTGGTGCACCGCCATGTCGGCGTCAGCCGGACCGACTTCTTCGCACCCGTCGACCCATGTGGACATCAAGGTTTCGAGTGGCATGTCATCCAACTCCACGAGCACGCGATGCGTTGGCAAGATCAGACTTCCGGGATCGTCCATGCTTGCGAACACGACCATGACGTAGTTGGCAGGGTCGTCGTGGTCCAATCGCCCGTCGGTTTGTTCGGCTCGCCAGTCGCGATAGTTGAGCGCGGTTGTGTACCGGTGGTGACCGTCGGCGATGAAGACCTGCATGCCGGCGAACACGCCCGCCAGCCGTTCGATCGCGCCGGCGTCCGGCACGATCCAGACGCGGTTCACGACGTCATCGAGCGTCGCGGTCGCGTCCGGCGTCGCTTCGGTGAATGTGTCGAGAGTATCAGCCGCTTTTCCGCCGGGGTCCGGGTACAATCCGAACACCGGCGACAGATTGGCGCGGGTCGTTTTCATGAGCGCCAGGCGATCCTCCTTCGGACCGCCGAACGTCTCTTCGTGCGGCAAAACGGTTCCAGAGGAGAAGGGTTCCAATCGTAGCCGTGCGATGAACATCCGCCGCACGTAACGTCGCCCACCGAAGGTGAACTCCTGGTGATAGGCGTAGATGGCTGGTTGATCTTCACGGACCAGCGACCCGTCCTCGAGCCAGCCGGCCAGGGTGTCAGCCGCCTCTTCGTAGGCTTCGGGTGGTCCCAGTGACTTTGGCGGGACGTGGGGGAGGTCAATCGCGACGATGTTTCGGTCGCTGCGGGCGAGCAGCGCGTCCTTGTCGGCTTGATCAAGTACGTCGTACGGCGGCGCGATGAGGTTCGAGACGTCCCTCCCGATCTTCTCGAAGGGGTACCGAATAGCCGCCAAGCCTGTGATTTCTGGCACGATGTGTTCCTTTCAGGTCAAACGCCGCGCGCTGGACAGGTGGAAAGTTATAATCCCGCCTTCGCGGCCCGCAACCCGACACCGAGCGAAATCGAGTTTTCCGCCCTCCGGGGGGGCATTCATGCCGATAAGTCGGTACCGACCGGGCACGGCAGGCTGACTCCGCGATCGATCAGTCGGGCGCGCGTGGTCCACCCCGTGACCGAACGGATCGACTCGATACCCGGACAACGAACCATGGACACGCCCGACTCGGTTGTCATCATGCTCGGCGGGGGGATCAACAGCACCGTGGCGGCGGCACACGCCGTGCCCGGCGTCTCCGGTCACTGCATCTACTTCGATCACGGGCAACCGGCGGCGCAAGCTGAGCTGCGCGCCGCGCAGCGCATCGCCCACGCGATCGCAGCCAAACTTCATGTCGTCCAGCTTCCACGCCTCTCCGAGATCATCGCGATCGCCGGACAGGTTCGCCCGGATCGACGGGGCGCTGACCCCGAGCGCGGACGCCGGCGCGCCGGACGCCGCCCGCCAGGCGTGATGCTGACGATGTTCGGCGCCGCCCTGCAACTCGCCAGGCAGCTCCATGCCCGCACCGTGGTCTGTGGGCTGTCCCAGTGCGCCAACGACGCGGATGTTCAAGCGGGGCAGGGGCACGGCGATCCCGAGGCGCGTGAGGCGTTCGTCCACGCGGCGGCCACGGCGATGAAGATGGCGCTTTCGGACAAGCGGGGGATCGACATCGAGACGCCGTTCATGGACATGGATCGGGCGGACATCGTCCGCGCAGGCCTGCGGATCGGTGCTCCACTGCATCTCTCCTGGTCCTGCCACGAGAGCGGGTTCAGACCCTGTCGTGACTGCCCCGGCTGCGCGTCGCGGGCGGCGGCGTTCGATGAGGTCGGACAAGCGGACCCCGTTGCGCAGTCCTCCTGATCGCCGGACGCACGACGCAACCATCACTCGCCCACAGATCTTAGCCCACGCGCTCTGCACGCGCGTCCTCGGCGTGATAGTATGGTCTCGTACGCGAATCGAACCGGAACCCGAGGATAAGCCCATGTCAAGAGACCTGACCATCGACCTTCGTAGCGACACCGTCACCCGACCCACGGTGGAAATGCGCCGCGCCATCGCCGACGCGGAAGTCGGCGACGATGTGTTCGGAGAGGATCCCACGGTCAATCGGCTGCAGGAACGAGTGGCTGACATGATGGACAAGGAGGCTGCACTGTTCGTTCCGTCGGGGTCGATGGCGAACCAGACGGCCATCCGCGCGCAGACGCAGCCGGGCGACGAGATCATCGCGCACGGGGACAGTCACATTTATCACTACGAAGGCGGCGCGCCGTTCGCACTGTCGGGCTGCTCGATTCGGTTTCTGTCCGGTGCGGGCGGACTGTTCACGGCCGAGCAAGTGGCTGATGCGGTTCGGCCGCCGGACTCGCATTTTCCGCGGACGCGACTCGTGGTGATCGAGAATACGCACAACCGAGGCGGGGGGACGATCTGGTCTCTCGACGCGATCCGCGAAATTCGGACTGTGGCGGACGAGCACGGACTGTCAATGCACATGGACGGCGCGCGCCTGATGAACGCCTGCGTCGCTACCGGTCACAGCCCGGCGGACTATGCGCAGTCTTTTGACACGGTCTCGACGTGTTTCTCGAAGGGGCTTGGCGCGCCGGTTGGATCAGCCGTGGCTGGCAGTCGCGAAGTTATTGGGCGCGTTCACCGATTCCGCAAGATGTTCGGCGGAGGTATGCGTCAGGCAGGCCATCTGGCGGCGGCTGCAGTGTACGCCCTGGATCACCACGTCGAGCGATTGGCCGACGATCACGCCAACGCCAGACGTTTCGCGACAGCACTGGCCGACATTCCGGGCTTCATTGTTGATGTTGAGGCTGTCGAGACGAACATTGTGTATGTCGACTTGTCCTCCGATGTTTGCAGCGCCCGCGACTTCTGCGACCGCGTCGGCGCCAAGGGTGTGCGCATTCTCCCCGTCGCCCCTCATCGCATCCGCGCCGTCACCCACCTCGACGTCTCTACGGCTGACATCGACCGCGCAGTCCACGTCATTCTTCAGTCCTTCCGAGCCTGAGTGGGGCCACTAACAGTACATCGCAATGTCGCACTTCGCATAGGTCTGCGGGGAGCGGCGCGCTGCGTTTCGGGGCCGAGAACACGGATGTCCGCTCCCTGACGGTCGCGGCTCTGTTGACTTTGCGCTGTCCTGCTAATCCGTTTGTGCCGATTGGGAATCGCCGGCAAGCTGGGGAACCTGCACAAGATGTGACAGAAGCCGTCACGCGCCCGCTCAATTGAACGGTTACTTACTTGACTATCGGACGTTCATGTCGCACGGCGTGCGTGCTGGGAAGAGAGGCATGATACACTTCCGCAACGCAAGGCAACGCAACGCGACCGGCCCGGCGTCACGCTCGGTGTAGCGTCCGACCCCCTGGTCGAACGTCTCGATGCCGCTCGCGATCCCCAACATCAAGGCACGGCCCATGTTGCCCGCGATCCGCCCCTCGCGTCGGGGGCACGCTCGCATCATTCAGAACCCGTGAACACCCGCTGGAACATGCCGAAGTCGTGAAAATCCACATCGCCGTCGCCGTCGCCGTCCGCCCAGACGCAGCCCGGTCCGGAGTCCACGCCCGTGCCACCGTTGTCAAGACATTCCTGAAAATAGAAAAAATCGAACAGCGTGACGGTCGTGCTCGAGTCAGCGTCCCCGCTTCCGGCGATTGGGATGTGTCCGTAG
>JAJDDS010000700.1 GCA_029260195.1 Phycisphaerae bacterium | reverse complement strand
CGATGATCTCGACGATTTCGCCGAGTTTCTTCTGTTACGCACCGATCCACTGTCAGCCGACACGGACGGGGACGGGATCGGCGACCAGCGGGACGTGTTCTTTGATCTGTTGTTCGGGACTCAGCCCGTCGCCGACGACATTGATGGGGACGGCGTGCGCAACGTCGGCGAGGAGGTGTACCTGCTCTCCGACCCCGCGCTGGCTGACACCGACGGAGACGGAGTGCTCGACGGGGCTGAGGGACTCACCGGCACCGACCCGCAATCGCCCGACGCGATCGACTCCGACGGCGACGGGCTAACGGACATCGTTGAAACAGACGTGATCGGAAGCGATCCGTTCAGATCTGATTCCGACGGAGACGGCGCGTCGGATCTCGATGAACTCCGCGCGGGCACCGACCCCTAGGGTGATACTCGCCGCATCCAACGCGTGATCCGCCTGAGCGCATCAAAACACCCCGCCGAGCCGTACAACTTGCAGACCCTATCGGGCGTGCATGAAACTATCTCATTGCATATTCTATTAACATGTGATACATTTCCCGTCGATTGCCGATCCAACATCGGTGATCCGGTATGTGGAAACGCGGCGACGAGGAACCACCGCATGGGAGCCCCCGAACCAGCCAACGATCTCGAGCGAATGGCGGAGGAGATCTTCGAGCTGACCAAGATCGCGTCCGCCGCCCGCGCCCAAGCCAGAGCGGGAAACCCAGAGGAGCTCACCGAAGCTGAGTTCCTCACCCTCGATGCCCTCGTCCGCCACGACACTTTGACCGTCGGCGACATTCAGAAGCGCATCGGCGTCCTAGCCGCCCAAATGTCCCGCATCATCCGCTCGCTGGAGAACAAGAATGGAATTGCCCTCGTCTCCTGCGGCATCAATCCCCAAGATCGCCGCAAGATCGATGTGAAGATCGCGCCCAGAGGCCGCAACGCACACCGCACCTACCGCGCCGCCAGGCTTCGATTCACCGCCGCCATCCTCGAAAAACTGGATCCTCCGGACCGCGCACAGTTCATGCGCATCCTGCGTGACATCCGCGCCGGCATCGACAAGCGACTGGCCGCTTATCAAGCCGGACCGTCAAAGCCCCGCTGATCACGGTAGACCATCCAACATCACTCTCCTTGATTCCGCATCGCCGCAAACCGCGGATCTTCAACCAGCGCCCGCATCCGCGGATCCCGCGCCAATGCCGAGAAATCCACATGATCGCGGCCACCCCGCTCGAGTACCTCAAACGCCTCGTCGATCCGCCCGGAGGCCGACAGCGCGCCAAGTAGGTGCTCCCACGCCCCACGATGATCCGGTCTCCGCGACAGCACCTGTCGGAACTGATCGATGGCCCCTTCAGAATCGCCGCGCGCGACCAGTGCACGCCCCAACTGCACGCGGGCGAACGGGTACGCCGGCGACAGCGCGATCGCCCTTCGTAACGAAGCAACGCCCTCGTCAATTCGGTCCAGATCAATCAGCAGCTTCCCGAGATTGGCAGGCGGCTTGCGGTCCATCGGGCGCCGAGCCGCCATCGCCTCCAATGCCTCGACCGCACGCTCCGCGTTCCCCAGTCGCATCCACAACTCCGCCAGCTTGGTCGCGTGACGCATCACCAGCGGCCGGCGATCACACAGCTTGATCGCATGGCGCACGGCAGCCGTGAACTCGCCCGACGCTTCGTCAAGGCCCAGCATGCCCTCCAGCGCGTCGGTATCCGTCGGATCACAAGTCAACGCAGCCTCGAACGCCCGTCGAGCGTTCGCGTGGTCGCCCGACATCACCAGCGCCCGCCCCGTCCATGCATGCGCGAGCGTGCTCTGGCGGTTCGGATCCCGGCGCCGCGCCTCTTCGAAATGGACGATGGCTGCCGCGTAGCGCTTGCGATGCATCTCACGCTCGCCACGCAGGATCGCCACCTCCCCGTCGTCCGCGTCCAGCTCTTCCAACCGCTCGAGCGACGCCTCAAACCCCGCGTCGTCCCCTCGCGTCAACTGCAAGCGCGCCAGATACACCCAATGTCGCTCCCGCGGCTGCAACGAGATCGCGCGGGTAATCGCAGGCAGCGCTTCGTCCGTCCCACCCGCACGGGCAAGTGCCAATCCCAGCGACACCCAGGCTGCCCCGTCCGTCGGCGACCGCTCGACCACCTCCCGCAACAGGCGGACAGCCTCCGCAAATCCACCCACCGCCAGAAGATCCACCGCTCGCTGATACTTGTGATACAGATGGACCATGACCTTGGGATCTCCGGGCTCAGCCGTCGGCGCCGCCCCGCCGCTGGAGACCATGTACCCGAGCGATTCCAGTTTCTTGAGCGCCTCCGCGTCCGGCGTGATCGCTGCGTCACCCGTTCGGTCAATCGGCTCGTACGACGCCATCCGATCCGCCAGGCGCTCGCCGAGTTCCTCCGCCGTCGCGTTCGATCCGTACAGGTTGTGCAGCTCGACGGGATCGCGAACCAGGTCGTAGTACTCCGGCATCGGCGCTTCGATGTACTTGTCCGTCAGCCGCCGCAATCCGAACAGTGGACTCCAACCATGTCGCAACCGCGGCATCATCGTTTCGATATACACCGCCCGATCCGCGATCACGCCACCGCGCCGCAGACTCACCCCGTCCACATTCGCCCCAATGTCCAATCCCAGAAGGTCCAACACCGTCGGCGCGACGTCGGCGATCGAAGTGACACGATCTGTCACTACGTCAGCCGGTACGAGCCCCGGCTGCGACCAGATCATGGGAATCGATACGGTGGCTTCGTAGATGAACAGCGAGTGCGTTTCCTCGCCATGCTCACCCAGTGATTCGCCGTGGTCGCCCACCACCACGACCAGCGTTTTGCCGACCAGCGATTGCGCGTCAAGCCAATTGACCAACCGCCCTACCTGCTCGTCCACGAACGCGATTTCGCCGAGGTAGAGATGCTCGCGATAACGGCTTGCGTAGGGCTCGGGTGGGAGATACGGGGTGTGGGCGTCGTACAGATGCACCCAGCAGAAAAAGGGCACGTCGCTATCGCGCGACTGTTGCGCGTTGAGCCAATCCAGCGCGGAGTCGACGACCACGTTCGCCGGGCGTTGCGGTTCGCCGTACCGAACACCCGACACGCGGCCGCTGTCGTGCAGATCGTCGTCGTAGGTGTCGAATCCCTGCGCCAGTCCATAGCGCCGATCGAGCACGAACGACCCCACAAACGCACCCGTGGCGTACCCGTCCTCTTTCAATCGTTCCGCCAACGTGTCGTGCGCGTCAGTCAGACGAAACAGTCCGTTTTCGCGCACGCCGTGCCGCGGCGGGACGAGTCCCGTCAGAATCGTCGTGTGCGACGGGAGTGTCATCGGCGTGGCAGCCGTCGCGTTCACGAATCGCGTCCCCCTCGCCGCCAACGCGTCCAGCACAGGTGTCGAGATGCCGTCGCGTCCGTAGCATTCGAGCGCGTCCGCCCGAACCGTGTCCAACGTGAGCAACAAAACGTTGCCGCCCCGCGCCGATCCCGCCGCCACCGCGATGG
>JAJDDS010000699.1 GCA_029260195.1 Phycisphaerae bacterium | reverse complement strand
CCGATGACAACGCCCTGTCCGGTGTACCCAGCCGCGTGGGCAGCGGGGATGTTGATCTGCTGAAGCTGCTCCCACGATTGCCCGTAGGACGGGTCACCGCCCTCAGGGGTGGTCGGACCGCCGCGCGCTGCGCGAATGGGGTCGATGAGGACTGAACGCGCCAAGGGCTGGATTCGGCGAACGAACGGCATGGCTGCGATCGTCTCGATCTGCGTGCGATTGGCCTCAATGCTGACGGCGTTGAGCCAGGCGCTCCGCGTGCGCAGAGAAACGCCAGTCTGGACGACCGCCGCGACGTAGGTTGCGGCGGGCGGGAGGTCGCGAAAGTCGAAGAGGCTCGCCGATGATCGGCGTAGCGCGCGGCGTTTGATTGCGCGCGGGGAATACGTATCGGCAAGAACGGCGATCGCGGCGCCGTAGGCTGCGTTTGTATGAATCGCTTTGTCGGTGAACAGGACCCAAACCCGGGCGTAGCCATCACCGGCGGTGGACAAGACGGTGTCGGTGGCTGGATGTACCACTGGGTCGAGCCTCGCGCGAGCTAACGGCGATCCAATCACATCATCGGATGCCCCAACTCCGAGAGCGAAGCAGACGGCTACTGAGAGGATTTTGGACATCGTGCGGCTCCCGTTTTTCGGTGGCTCACCCCGCTCATTGTAGCGGAATCGGGCGTATTTCCCAAGCGTCCAAGCCGCCGAGGAGGTTAACCATCGGAGTTTTCGGACGTGGACCGGACGAATCGAGTGCCCCGGGTCCGACGGCGGAGAAGCACGCGCGGGGGGGGCTGAAACCTGAACATCGGCAGCCCATTCCCGCCGAAATCACAGATCTCGGGAATATCCTTGCACGTGCCTGACGTTTCATTAAAGTCCTTAATGTTTAGGGTTTGTTAATTGAAGGGCCGGAGAACGACAAGATGGGTGCCAAAGTACCATTACCCAGTGCGACCGTTGACGGGCTGTTGAAAGCCCTGCTAGTGCTCTCGCGCTCAGTGGATCAAATCCTCGAAACGCGGGCGGTTGCGGAGGCGGCCGACGAACCTCTATCGTTGTCGAAGGTTCAGGTGTTGCGTCTTTTGAACGAGCGTGGACGGCAGACGTCGAGCCAACTCGCTCGATTCCTCGGGGTCAGCAAGCCAGCCGTCACCCAGATCGTCGAGGCGATGGTTCGGTCCAATCTCGTAGTACGCCGATCGAACACACAGGATCGCCGAGAGGTCGGACTGGAGTTGACCAAGGACGGGAAAGCCACGTACCGCGCCGTGCGTCGCAAACAGCGTCATCTGGTGCGCGGGGCGATGCGCATGCTCGACGCCCGGGACGCAACCCAGTGGGTGGACGCCTTGCAGCGTATTGCTGGAGCGCTCACGAGGGCGGACCGTGCGTTCGAACACTACTGCCTGCAGTGTGGTTCACACGCCGACGGATCGTGCGTGTTGGTGGGCGGCGACGCGACCTGCCTGTTCCTGAAGCACCACGGGGGTCTCGGGACACCCGCCCGAGGCAAAAGCTGACCCGCGAATCAACAAACGCAACCAAAAAAGACGGGAGCGAGACGGCTGCGTACGACCGGTGGTGAAGGTCGCCGCAACGGTCTTGCTCCCGTTGCTTGATAAGGAGTACCGGCTGGCGGGCCGGGCAGTGATTACATCATGCCGCCCATGCCGCCCATGCCACCCAGTCCGCCCATGCCACCCATTCCGCCCATGCCAGGCGGGGGCCCGGCGGGTCCGGCGCTTTTCTTTTCCTTGATCTCGCTCACCACGGCTTCGGTGGTCAGCAGCAATCCAGCCACGGACGCGGCGTTCTGCAGCGCGATCCGCTCGACCTTGGCTGGGACGAGGATGCCCGCCTTGAACAGGTCTTCGTATTGCCCGGTCAGCGCGTTGAAGCCGAAGTTGTTCTGATTCGACTCGACGGTCTTCTGCCAAACGATCGAACCGTCGACGCCGGAGTTTTCGGCGATCTGACGAATGGGGGCGGACAGTGCCCTGCGAACGATGTCCGCGCCGGTCTTCTGGTCGCCCTTGAGTTTCTTGATGACGCCGTCGATGACGCGGGTCGCCCGGACCGGCGCGACACCGCCGCCAACGAGCACACCTTCCTCGACGGCTGCCCGACAAGCGTGCAGGGCGTCCTCGACGCGGGCCTTCTTTTCCTTCATCTCGACCTCGGTGGCGGCTCCGACGTTCACCTGGGCGACGCCGCCGGAGAGCTTCGCGAGGCGTTCGTCGAGCTTCTCGCGGTCGTAGTCACTGCTGGTGGCTTCGATCTGGTTCCTGATCTGCTCGATGCGTCCTTTGATGGCGTTCGAGGTACCGGCGCCTTCGATGATCGTGCAGTTGTCCTTGTCGATCGAGACCTTCTTCGCCTGCCCGAGTTGTTTGAGCTGGGTGTTCTCAAGTTTGACGCCGAGATCCTCGAAGATGGCTTCACCGCCGGTGAGAATCGCCATGTCCTCGAGCATCGCCTTGCGGCGGTCGCCGAAGCCGGGGGCTTTGATCGCAATGCACTTGAGGATGCCGCGGATGTGGTTGACGACGAGCGTCGCCAGTGCCTCACCCTCGATGTCCTCGGCGACG
>JAJDDS010000698.1 GCA_029260195.1 Phycisphaerae bacterium | reverse complement strand
GAACATCGGCGATGCCGGGCAGCGGCGGATTGGGGTAGATGACGCGCGTGCCGACGGGGAGGGCGTGGCGCTGAAAATTCTCGCCGCAGTGGAACAGGAATGGCGGATCATCATGCGTGACGAAATGAACATTGTCGGCGGCGGGTGCGCTCCGCGCGTCGGATGCGGGGGATTCAGGGTCCACGATCATGGGGCCATCCGAAAGACGGTCTTGACGCTCTGGTTGGCGCCGGTGAACAGGGCCGAGTGAAACGCTCGGCGATAGTCGCCCAGCGCGAAGGGCTCGCCGATCAATCGCGCAAGCCGGTCGCCCCAGGTAGCAAGCACCTCGGTGGCGATGTCCCACGTCTGGACGGTGCCGTCGTCCTCAGTGCCGTCGCCCTTGGTGTGCTCGGGCCCATAGGCATAGGCGGCGTGGAGCGACAGCTCCTTGTACCAGATCGCGGTCCAGTCGACGTTCGAGGGCACACCGGGCATCCCGATGAGTACCAGCTTGCCGGCTGCGTTGGTGAAGCGAACGGAAGCGTCAAGGCTGCTGGAGGAGCCGATACAGTCGATCGTCACGTCGGCGCCGCCGATGACCGTCGGCCTACCCAGTTCTGGGTAGTGCAGGTCGGCGTTGAGCACGTCGGCCCACTCCCGGTAAGTCTGCTTCTCGGTTCGCGGCGGGGTCGCCGGCAGCACGGCATCGGCGCCGAGTTGGAGGGCGTGTTCTCGCTGGTGCGGGTACTTCGCCACCGCAACGATGCGGGATTCGCATCCACGGGCGCGCAGCGCGGCGACAGCGAGCAGTCCTATCGATCCGCAGCCCATGACCAGGACGGTGTGCTCCTTTTTCGTCTGGACGCGAAGCACACCGTGCAGGACGCATGCGAGCGGCTCTGCCAGGACGGCGACGGTGTCCGTCATCCGGTCCGGAACGAGGTGTAGCTGGCGACGGTGAGCGACCAGCCCCGTGGACCAGCCGCCGCCGGTGTCACGACAGTAGCCGGTTTGTATGCCGGGCGAGATGTCACCGCGTGTTACGTTGCGACACAAAGCTGGTTGCCCGCGTTCGCAGGCGGGGCATCGCGGGTTGATACCGCGGACATGGCAGCCCAGGGCGGGTTCGAGAATGACCCGGTCGCCGACGGACACACACGACAGACCGGTCGCCTTCTCATAGTCAGCCACGTCGCCACCAATCTCCGAGATGACGCCGACCACCTCGTGACCAAGCACGAACGGAGTCGAGGTCAGTGGAGAGAAGTAGGGGCTGCCCTTGGAGCAGATGACACCAAGATCAGACCCACAGATACCGGTCATGGTCGGTGCGACGCGGACCCACTGGGCGGCGGGGAGGGTCTTCTCGGGGATGTCGCGCAGTGACACTGGGCAGAGCGCGTTCCACCTTGCGGTCGCAATGCGCGCGGCGCGGCGCGGGCCGAGTAGTTTGAGCGCGACGTACCGCGGGATGCTCTTGTCGAAGACGATGGCCTTCATAGTCTCTTGGTTCGATAGACGCCAGGGAAGGCGGTTTCGGGCCAACGGAAAGTGCTGAGAAAAGACCTTTCGACGTCACGCACGTACCAAACGAAAAGCGCCGCCGCCTCGAATGGCGGCGGCGCTCCAATGCGATGCAAAGCCGTCCGATCCCGAATTACCAGGAAAGCGCGTACTGGACCTTGCCCGTCCAGTGCGCATCACCGCGTTCGGGATTGATGTTGCCGTTGACGCCCAGCATAAGCTGCTGGTTGTCCGCGAGGTCGTAGACCCAGCCGGCTTCCAGGACGTCCTGCTCGTCGGCATCTTCGAAGTCGCTGGTCTTGTGCGAATAGTTAATCAGGAACAGATTCTGATCATTGATCATGAAGTCGAGACCGGCGCCGACGCCCCACTGGAAATTCTCGCGGCCACCAAATGCGTCGTGATCGAAGTCACCACGCGATCCGTTCGCGGTCATCACGAAGCCCTGAAGATGGCTGCGAACGCCGCTGTAGACCGTTTTGGTCAGCATCATCGTCAGCGTGCCGTCGAGGTTGGATGAACCCTCACCGGACGGAATGCGCATCGTGCCCGAGAGGGCGATCGCCGGCCAGATGTCTTGCTCGGGCGCAATTTGCCAGAACGCCTTGAGCGCCGTCTCACCGTTACCGTCATCGCCGCCATCCAGCCCATCGATGTCGCTGCCGTCACCGAAGTTGACCGGCTGAAACTCGAACTCGATGTTGAAGTCATCGGTGTAACCATACTTGATGCTGGCACCGAGTCCGAAATCGTCGTCCCGATTCGTCCCATCCTCAAACGTCTGCCAGATCATTCCAATCTCGAACTCCCACTGCTTCGCACCGATGTTCGGGTTGGCCTCGCGAACGTTGAAAAAGTCGTCAACGCCCAGGTAACCGTGGACAGGAACGTCCTCCTCGACCCAATTCAGCCAGGGTATCGTCATGTCGATCTTCTTGGTCGTTGGACGAAGATACCCCACCTTGGCGGTGTCTTCCTGGCACCAAGCAACTGGAGCGGTCATGACGACGGTCAGGACGGCAACAACACTCACGGTCTTCAAACGCATAGGTCTTCCTCTCAAATAGAAATCGAACGGATACCGATGGGACGCCGCGCCTTTCCAACGCCCGCACCGATGCTCTCGCGCCAATTGACCGCTATTGAACCCGAAAGCCCCATCGCGTCAACGCGCGGCGCGCGCTAAACCAAAAAAAAAGCGGGCCAGTAGACCGTCACGTAGCGGAAGAAACTGACATAACATATTGTCAAAAAGAATCTTACCGACGTTTCGGCGGATTCGGCTGCGCCTCGCGACGGCGGCGGCTCGATTTGTCACCGGCCTGGTGGAATAACGCCGGAGGTCGGTGAGGTTGGTTGACCGGCGACTCCGTTTGGCTATCCAGATCCGTCGCCTGGTCAGCCCCATCAGTCGCGCTCGGGTCGAGCGGGTTCCCTTCGCGCGCCGTTGGGGGGCGGAAGGACGCCTGCTGCGCCGCGCGGACCGTCATCGCCGAGAACGGACCACGCTCGCGAAATCCCAGACGCCCGAACGGCGCTCATGACAGGACTCCACACAGCGAAACGCAATGATCCTCTGACACGCTCCGCACAGTCTGCACGCACGGTCAACCGGAATTGACTAGACCCACTATTCCGTGCAAATGGCTGGGCGCGCGGCTCCGTCATACTGTCGATTCTGCTGGGACTTTCCCCGGCGAATTGGTACCATGGTGAATTGCGTTGAGTGGCGGTTGGAGGCAATGGCGATGACACGGATTTCGAGACGCTTGTTCGCGCTTGGGCTGAGCGCGATTTGGGCTGCTGCTGGGGCCGCCAAAGCGGGCGAAGGAAATGAAGGGCCAGACCTTATCATGGGGTCGCTGCCGAACCTCACGCACTGGACGAGCGGCGGGGCGGTGGACGGGCTGCGGGCGTACTCGGCCTCGACGACGGCCTGCAACGTCGGGACGGAGCGAATCGACTGGTTTCAAGGCCCGAACCCCGCTCATCCTGTGCGAACCGCGACTCTTTACCGCTTGCGCGAGAACCGCATCGAACAGATCGGGTTGAGCTGGGTGGCGCACGCATTCTGCGCGATACAGCAGAATCTCTGTCAAACGTGTGAGCCGGTGGGCGGGTGCTGCTGCTCGGAACTCGGGATCGGGTGTTCGACGTCGAATGTGACAAACGGCAGCTTCAGCAATCTGGGGCCGCGATCGGAGATTAACATCCACCAGGGCTCCAACCTGGGAACCCACGCCTTCCCGGAGGGGTCGGAAGTCTTGCGCGGGAGACTGCAGGTCAGGCAGGACGATCTCGATCCCGCCCTCAATCCGGGGGCGCAGTACTTCGTCGAGGGGCACTACATCGGTGCGGACGACGCAACGTACGGGGCGATGACCAACGACAACAACAACGTCTCATACCGTCGGGTCATCGTGAACGCAGCATCATACTTCATGAGCGTGAGCGGTCCGACGATTCGGGAGGAGGCGGCGATTTACGCTTGGCGCGAGAATGATCCGGGTGTGACCATCGTCAAGGTGGACGTGCCGGACGAGGGGCGATTCACGTTGGCGTATCGCGTCACGGAGTTGGGGAGCGGCCTGTGGCATTACGAGTACGCGCTGTTCAACCTGAGTTCGCATCGCAGCGCGCGGGCGTTTTCAGTGCCGGTACCAGCCGGTATCGCCATCAGCGAAGTCGGATTTCACGACGTGGACTATCACAGCGGCGAGCCATATTCGCTCGAGGACTGGGTAACGAGTCTCAATCATTCCAGGCTGACCTGGAGCACGGAGACGTTCGCCGAGAACGAGAACGCCAACGCGCTGCGATGGGGGACGCTGTACAACTTCCGGTTTGACGCAGCCGCCTCCCCCACTCCGGTCAATGGAATCATCAGCCTGTTCCGGCCGGGGTCACCTCAAAACGTCAGCGTTGCGCTCCTCGGCCCGCTGCACGTCGCGGGGGACGTCGACGGGGACGGGGATGTTGACCTTGGCGACTACGCGGGGTTCGTTGCGTGCGTCGGCGGGCCGGGTGTTCCACCGACGGGTCCGGACTGCGGTGCCGCTGACCTCGATGCGGATGGGGACGTTGATCTGGTGGATAAGGGACTGTTTCAACTGGCGTTTACGGGGACGGCGGAACAATGACATTCGGCGTCAGAGGCGCCGGCTTCTGCGGGTGCGAAACTTACTACCAAGGGTCTTGGGCGGCGCTTTGATTGGCGTGGAGCCGTCTTCGGGGGTGGAGACGGGCGAATCGAAACGGGAGACCTGCTGATGTTTGGGCGGTGCGGCGAAATCCTCGCGTGGGGGGCGGGAGACGAAGCCGTCGTAAGTGCGTTCCTCGATGATCTTGTTGATTAGCACTTCGATCTGGGTGATCTGTTTCCCCTGTTCGTTGGTGATAAAGGAGATAGCTTTGCCCCGCGCGCCCATGCGGGCGGTGCGTCCGATGCGGTGGACGTAAACCTCCGCATCGAGGGGGATGTCGTAGTTGATGATGTGAGTAATGGCGGAGACGTCGAGACCGCGGGCTGCGAGGTCCGTGGCGACGAGGAGTTTGATCTTGTGTCGCCGGAAGCGGTCCATGACTTTCTCGCGCCGGCTTTGGACGAGGTCGCCGTGGATTTCCTTGGCGTCGATACCGTCGGCGTGGAGTTTCTTAGCGAGTTTGCGGGCGCCCGCCTTGGTGTTGGTGAAGACTATACCGAGTTGAGGGTCTTCTTCTTTGAGGAGGATCCTAAGGAGCCGGTATTTGTCGTAGGGCTCGACGCTGCAGTAATACTGGTCGACCTCTTCGACGGTGAGCTCGTCGCGAGAGACGTCGATCTCGGCGGGATCATTCATGAATCGTCGGGCGAGACGGTTGATCTCCTCTTCGATCGTCGCGGAGACGAAGATCGTCTGGTGGGGGGATCGAATTCGGTCGAGGATGCGCTTGATGTCGTCTCGGAAGCCGATATCGAGCATGCGGTCGACTTCGTCGAGGATGGCAATCTTAATGTCGTCGAAGTTGAGAACACGGCGATTGAGCAGGTCGAGCACGCGTCCAGGGGTCCCGACAACGAACTGGGTCTTGCGTCCGAGCAGGTGGACCTGGGTCTGGACCTTCTGGCCACCGTAGACGGGGACGATGTGGAACTCCGTGTCGGCTGCCAGCCGCCGAATTTCGGCGACGACCTGGACAGCCAGCTCGCGCGTGGGCGTGAGGCAGATGGCCTGCAATCGGCCGTTCGGGTCGATGCGCTGAAGAGCGGGCAGACCGAAGGCGGCGGTCTTGCCGGTTCCGGTGCGTGCCTGGCCGAGGATATCGCGCCCAGCCAGGGCGGGTGGGATTAGAGCGCTCTGGATTTCGGACGGCTGTTCAAAACCGATCTTCTTGAGGGCGCTCAGCAGCGGGGCTTCGATTCCGAGTTGCTCGAATGGGTTCGGTGCAGGTTGGTGATTGTGCATACGCTGTCCGCTATGCTCGTGTCCCTATTGACTTCGCGAGGACTATAGCCGTGAAACCGGTTTGTGTAAACGGGTGCGGTCGGTCGTCTGATGGCGCCTGAGGCGCGAGGCGTCGGGCGGGCGCTACCAGTCCTTTCCAATAGTGAGCCACAGGTGCACGAGGTAGGCGAACAAAGGCGCGCTGATGAGCGAGCCAACGATGTCCACGTTCGTGATCTCGCCGTAGACCGCAAACGAGATCACGTATCCGATCAACACCAGGGTCATCGTGACCGCCAGCACTTTAAAGAAGACATGCGGGATGAATGGAAGGTATTGTTTCATGTCTTGACGATCGCCCGGGCGAACGACCCAATCCAGCTCCGGGTGTTTGATCCGGCAAGTGTAGCGAGTCACACCCTTGGAAGCAAGCGGAAGTCGCGTAGGTGCGCGCAAGAGCGCGGGGAGCCGATCCTCCAGCCCCCCGCGCGATTCGTGCGTCACGGAACACGTCCAGCCATGGGCTAACGGACCGCCACGCCGTCCGCTATCCCGACGACGCGGTTCCTACGGACGGGTGCCCGACGGGCAGGCGTAATACGGAGACGGGATCTGCGTCGAGCAGCCGGTCTGCGTGACCGTCGATCCCGCCCTGGCTGTCGGCGTCGACGCACTCTACTACAACCGAAACCGCCACTACGACCCCTCCCTCGGCCGAGTCCTCCAGCGCGACCCCAACGAGACCGGCCAGGAGACCCTCCCCCTCGCCTACAACGGCCAGGCCATCTTCATCGTCGCCGACGGCTTCAACGCCAATGGCCTCTACGGCGACGGCATGAGCCTCTGCCTCTACCTCGCCGGCAACCC
>JAJDDS010000697.1 GCA_029260195.1 Phycisphaerae bacterium | reverse complement strand
TGTCGCCGATGCGCTGGAATCCGAACATCGAGTAGAAGACGAAAAATGGAATCATGTCGACGCCGTGGGTGGCATAGGCGGTGCCGGCAGCGGTGAACGACGCCATCGCCCCGGCTTCGGTGATGCCCTCCTCCAGGATTTGTCCCTGAACATCCTCGCGATAGTAGAGAAATAGGTGCGAGTCGACGGGTTCGTAGAGCTGTCCCCGGTGGGCGTAGATACCGTATTTTCTGAACAGGGCGTCCATGCCGAAGGTGCGGGCTTCGTCGGGGATGATGGGGACGATGTTCTTGCCGATAGTCTTGTCGTCTAGCAATTTGGCGAGCATTCGGACGAACGCCATGGTCGTCGCCATCTCGCGACCTTCAGATCCAAGCAGGAAGTCCTTGAACAGGTCGAGTGCCGGCGTCTTGGCTGGCTGGGCATTGACGACGCGGCGCGGGACCGACCCGCCGAGCGCGCGCCGCTTGTCGAGAAGGTACTGAATCTCGGGGCTGTCCTTCGGGGGACGGTAGAAGGGAGTTTCCTCGAGTTGGTCATCGCGGATCGGGATATCGAAACGATCGCGGAACGACTTCATCTCCTCGAAGTTGAGCTTCTTCTGTTGATGAGAGACGTTTCGACCCTCGCCGGCTTCGCCGAGCCCGTAGCCCTTGATCGTTTTCGCGAGGATCACCGTCGGCGAGCCGACGTGCTTCTGTGCCGCGTGATAGGCTGCGTAGACTTTGGCAGGGTCATGCCCACCGCGTGTGAGCTTGTGAATCTGCTCGTCGGTGAGATGCTCGACGAGTTTTGCGAGTCTCGGGTCGGCGTTGAAGAACCTCTCGCGTGCGTAGCTGCCGGGCTCGACGACGTACTTCTGCCATTCACCGTCGACGATCTCGCCCATGCGCTGCGCCAGCGTGCCGTCGGTGTCCGCCTCGAAGAGCGGGTCCCAGGCTGACCCCCACAGGACTTTGATGACATGCCAACCCGCGCCGCGAAACGCGGATTCGAGTTCCTGGATGATCTGCCCGTTGCCGCGGACCGGTCCGTCGAGTCGTTGGAGGTTGCAATTGACGACGAACGTCAGATTGTCGAGCCCTTCGCGTGACGCGAGGGTAATCGCGCCGAGGCTTTCGGGCTCGTCCATTTCGCCGTCGCCCAGGAACGCCCAAACCTGCGACTCTTCGGTGTCCTTCAACCCGCGGTCGCGCAGGAAGCGGTTGAATCGCGCTTGGTAAATCGCGGTGATTGAGCTGAGTCCCATCGAGACAGTCGGGAACTGCCAGAAATCCGGCATCAGCCAAGGATGTGGATACGAGGACAATCCGCCGCCGTCGGAGAGTTCGCGCCGAAAGGCGTTGAGCTGGTCGGCTGAGATTCGGTGTTCGAGAAACGCACGGGCGTAGATGCCGGGGGCTGCGTGTCCTTGGAAGAACACCTGATCGGCGCCGCCCGGAGCCTCCGCGCCGCGGAAGAAGTGATTGAACCCGACCTCGAGCAGCGTCGCGCTCGAAGCGTAGCTCGATATGTGCCCGCCGATCCCGGGGCTGTGGCGATTCGCCCTGACCACCATCGCCATCGCGTTCCAACGGATTAGGCTTTTGATGCGCCGGGCGAGGGCCCTGTCACCGGGGTATTCGGGTTGTTTCTCGACGGGGATGGTGTTGACGTAGGGGGTGTTGGCTGAGAACGGCAAGACGACGCGGTTTTGCTTCCCCCATCGGACGAGCCGCCCGAGCAGAAACTGTGCCCGCGCCGGCCCTTCCCGGCGTACAACTTCCTCCATCGAGTCGATCCAGTCCTGCGTCTCGTGCGGGTCGACGTCCCTCTTGGTTTTTGTCCCGGCCATGTAGCCAGAGTATGGGTCCGGACGAAAGCGTCAAGCGGGAGTCGGAGGACGGCAGGGGGAGCGCGTGGTCCAGGCGATCGGACGGTCCGCCTGCGGGCACTGGCCCGCGCCGGTCAGGCTCGCCTGTCTTGACCCCGGCGCAACTCCCGCTACCGTCCGACCAGTGAGCCCGTCCACAAGAATGGGATGGGCCGCGAACTGGAGTTGACCATCATGAAAGTCCCACTCGTCGACCTCCGCGCCACCTACCTCCCCATCAAAGACCACCTGCGCGACGCGTTCGACGCCGCCTTCGAGAAGATGGGGCTCTTTCTCGGCGAGAACGTCCAAGCGTTCGAGCAGGCGTTCACCGAGTACTGCCGCGCCAACCACGGCCTTGGCTGCTCCAGCGGGACCGACGCCGTCACGCTCGCCATCAAGGCCTTCGACTTCGAGCCCGGGTCCGAGATCATCGTCCCCGCACACACCTTCTTCGCCACCATCGAGTCCGTCATCCACGCCGGCTGCACGCCGGTCATGGTCGACATCGACTCCAAGACCTACTGCCTCGATCCGGACCGCGTCGAAGTGGCGATCACCGACAAGACCGTCGCGATCATGCCGGTCCACATCTACGGCCACCCGGCTGACATGGACGGGTTCATGCGCATCGCCAACGAGCGCCGCCTCAAGGTGATCGAGGACGCTGCCCAGGCCCACGGCGCCAAGTACAAGGGCCGACCTTGCGGCTCGCTCGCCGACGCCGCCGCGTTCAGTTTCTATTTTACTAAGAACCTCGGCGCGTTCGGGGAAGCCGGCTTCGTCACCGCCGCCACCGAGTCGACCTTCGAACGTATGAAGCTCTACCGCCACCATGGCCACGCGAGCAAGTTCGAGCATGTGCTCGTCGGGTACAACCTCCGCCTCGACGAGTTGCAAGCCGCCGTCCTCCACGCCAAGCTTCCCGGTCTCGACGCCAACAACGCCAAGCGTCGCGAGATCGCGAAACGATACGACGACGCGTTCGCCGGCTTGGATGTCGTCACGCCGTTCGTGGCTGACTACGCCGAGCCCAACTACCATTGCTATGTCATCTTGACCGACCGGCGTGACGAGTTAGTCAATCATCTCACGGAATCCGGCGTCGGGACCGGGATTCACTACAAAGTTCCGGCCCACCTTCAGCCAGCCATGCGCACGGTCCCCCATCGCGCGATGCCGCTGGAGCACACGGAGTCCGTCTGCAACCGGTGCTTGACCCTGCCCTGCTACCCCGAGCTAAAAGACGACCAGATCACGCACGTCATCGAGTCCATCCAACGATTCTTCGCCTCGTAGCCGGATAGCCGCGCGTAGAACGGAGCGCCGTCCGTTGCGTCAAACCGGGGAGGCGTCGGAACCGATGTTGCTGTCTCCCGGGTGGCACGGAGGCAGGCCAAAGAGCGGAGGACGTGCTTCTCGATCCTCATCTCACAGACCGGGTCCGCGTCTTTCGACGGTGCGAAGATGTCTCGCACATTGGTTTCAGCACCAATGGGATCGCGTGACAGTGAGACCTCGGCTGGAAGCGGACAAGAACCACACTACCTTGCTCGGAACGGCACTAGACTGCCGGGGCTGGCAAGCGTAGTGAGGCCGCGGTGGATTTGATTCGGTGTTGGATTTCGCGCCGGTGAGTCTTAATGAGTGTGAGCAGTGCGTCAACAACTCTCGGGTCGAACTGAGTCCCGGCGGCCCGGCGCAGCTCGGCGGCGGACTCCTCGATAGAGGAAGAGGGCCGGTAGACTCGGTCGGTGGACATTGCGTCGAACGCGTTGGCGACGAGTATGATCCGGGATCCAATCGGTATCTGTTTACCACAAAGTCCGTCCGGGAAGCCCGAGCCATCGAAGTACTCGCTCTGGTGGCGGATGAAGTGCATTTCACTGTCGAGGATGCGCAGGTGATCAAGAATGCGGACACTGATTTCAGGGACTTGGCGCATCACAGTGGTTTCGAGCGCTGATAGCTCGGTGGGCTTGACCAGAATTCGGTCGGGGATACCAACCTTTCCGAGGTCGTGGAGGAGTCCGGCATTGCGGACACTCGCGATGAGCGACTCGCTATGCCCCAAATACGAGCCGATCAATTCGCAGTAGTAGGCGACATTCTGCGAGTGTCGGGCGGTGAACGGGTCTTTCTCCTCGAGGGCTTGAACGAGCGAGGAGACACTCTGCATGTAGACTTCCTTGCCTTGGGTGACCAGGACGGCGACCCGACGCCTGAGGGCTTCGATCTCGTCGTGTTCGACGGCGATGTGGTTCTCGGCGTCGGTGACGTCGAGCGCGGAAGTGACCTGGTTTCGACCGGCTCGTTTTGCGACATAAAGAGCGCGATCGGCGAGGTCCAAGAGATCGGCGGATGAACGGACACGTGCGTCGTCCGCGGTGGCGACGCCGATCGAGATGGTGACCTGATGTCCATGCAGTTCGGGGATGTTCATGGTGTCCGCGACGGAGCGCCGGATGCGCTGGCTCATGGCAATGGCGTCTTCGAGGGAAGCCTCGGGCGCAACGACGGCGAACTCTTCACCTCCGAATCGGCCAACGGTATCGAACTCGCGGACGTTCTGTTCGATGATGCGGGCGACCTCCACGAGTGTCGCGTTTCCGACCAAGTGCCCGTACGTGTCATTCACAGCCTTGAAAAAGTCGAGGTCGAGCATGATGAACGACAGGCGGTGCCCGTATCGACGGGACCGGTTCATTTCGCGATCAATGACACCGGTGAGGTGATCGTGGTTGTAGAGTCCTGTGAGTCCGTCGGTGATGGCGGCGCAGCGGAGACGATCGTTGGCCTCCCACATTCGCCTACCGACGCGCACGCGGGCGAGGAAGCTGGCGCGGTCGAGTGGTTTGATGAAATAGTCGTCGACACCCGACTCGAGGGCGACGTCGCGACTTTGGGGTTCGTCGCTAGGGGCAACCATGATGAAGAACGTGGAAGCCAAGTCGGGTTTCTCGCGCAGCTTCCGACAGACGGCCAGTCCGCTGCGTTTCGGGAGGGTCCAGTCACAGACAATGACTTTGGGCTTGTACTGCTTGATGCACTCCCACCCACCATCGCCATCGTGGACGGAGATGCAGTCGTACCCGGCTTGGGAGAGCATGCCCTGCATGAGCTTCCGGTCGTCGGCATCGTGCTCGATGATGCAGATGTCGCACTGACTACTCACGTGTCCCCAACTCCGAGCCTTATTGGCGCGCGGCGTCGCCCGCTGACCGAGAATGGACCTCAAACCCATCCGCGGTTCTCATCGGGTAACGAACGGAGTCTCTGGATCACAAAACCGGGGTCCGTGTTGCTTGATGACCGGGTCCGATGGCCAAATTGGACGGCTCACCGCAGCTCGACGTTCCAGTAGGCCTGGTTGAGGAACTGCCGCCAGGAGTTGTACTTGGCGTCGGAGAGCTTAATGCTGAGGACGGGGCTTCTGGCGGGCCTGACGGGCTTGGTGATGAG
>JAJDDS010000696.1 GCA_029260195.1 Phycisphaerae bacterium | reverse complement strand
CGCCGTTCGCGCCCTTCTGCATCGTCCGATACTCGCGCGACCGCTCTGTGGGGCCACGCAACTGAAACGACTCGGTTTTGGGTGATGCCAGACCGATACGTATTACTGTGGAGTTGATGTTCTAGCCGTTGCACAAACCGGTCGATCGGGCCGACAGGGTCGTGTCCGCTCACGCGAGAGATGTCATCAGATGTTGCATCACGCGGGCGCGGCGACCGGTCACCTCACATGATGGAAAGGCCTGAGGAGCGAGAATGTCCGGCATTCTTCAACGATGGACCCAGGCGCTGCGATCGTCCCGGCCGGCGGCGCGCCTGCGTGTGATCGAGAAACTGGCTGCATCACGCGACGCGGATTCTCTCGCGTTCCTGACCGATGCCCTGCATGACGATTCACCGGAAGTGCGCGCCGGTGCCGCGAGGGCAATCGCCGACCGCGGCGATCCGCAGGCCCTACGCCCGATGATCGCCTCCCTCCTGACGGAACGCGAGGTCGAGGTCCAGAAGCAGATTGCCGATGCCGTGGCGCGGTTCGACGTGAAGAAGACCAAGCCGCTATTGCTTATGGCCTTGGATGAGCCCCACCTCCCCGTGCAGAAGTCCGCTGCCTGGGCGTTGCGGTTGATCTGCTGGGAGGCTCTGAGCCAAGATCGCCGCGCCCAGATTGCCATCGTTCACGCCGACTGGGAGGACGTCGTGGGGTATGGGCGGGCAGCGGTGAAGCCCCTCAAGAAACTGCTGCTGGAAGGATCGGCCCACGCTCGACGAAGTTCCGCCAGGGCCCTCGGTGAGATCGGCACGGCCGAGTCCTACAGAGCGTTGATCTCGGTGGTTGACGACACGTCGTTGGAGGATGAAGTCCGCAAGACCGCTGCGTGGGCGTTTCGGTCATTCTCGTGGACGTGGATCGACGACGCCCACCTGGCGACCGTCGCCGTGCTCCTCGAGGACTGGTCGGCCGCCGTCAGTCTCGGTCCCGTCGCCGTCAGAGCCCTGATCGGCACTATGCGGGGCAAAACGACGCGCGTGGGTGAGGCGGCCGCCATAGCCCTCGGTGAAATTGCCACCGAAGAAGCCATTGGCGCACTGACGCGGACGCAAGCCGATACGAGCCAGGACAGCCGGGTCCGGGACGCCGCCGCGAAATCGCTCAAAAAAAACGCCCTGGACATGCTCAACGTTCCCGACATGGCTGTGCGCAAGTCGGCGGCACGGATTCTGGAAGGACAGGGCTGGACGCCCGGAAACGACCGGGAGCGTGTTCTGATGGCGATCGCGCAAAACAAGTGGAGCGAAGTTCAACGGCTCGGCGCGGCCGCGCTGGAAGCGCTGCTGGGTCTCATCGAACAGTCACTGGAGTGCGAGAAGGTTGCCTCAGCCCTGGTCCATCTGCTCACCCATTCACCCGACAGTCTGTCGACGCACCAGGTGCGACAATTGGCTGGACTGCCGGACTTCTGTCAGCCCGCCGATGTGCGCCGCGTCGTCCGTCCCGGTCCCCGCCGTCCGAGTTCGAGAGTCACCTGCGAGGAAGTGAGGGAGGCTGCCAAGCTGGTGGAGCATCGCCGCCGGTTCAACTGAGTTGCCGCCGGACCGCACCGACGGTGTCGATTTCCGGGCGCTTGCGATCGGGGCGCGGAAATTCGAACCTGACTGAGGTCGCCCGTCAGGGTTCGGTCAAAGGGGTCGGGAGTCTTTGTTTGGTGATGGCGGGTGTTTGCAAGCGGCCCCGCCACCTTTCCGTCCGACTCGCACGCGATGGGTAAGACCGCGCCTCCCCCATCGCCGACGGCTGCGTCCGCATCTTCCACATCGCGTACACCGGGATCGACCTTGATGCGCCAGCCTGCATGATGAGAATGAAGAGAGCCCCGGGGGCGTGCTGCGCCACACGATGTCGGCAACTCTTCATTCATGCTCAATGGCTCGCGGCTCAAGGAGGGGCTTGGCTGGCTCACCCGGGTGTGGGCCGATGAATGGCAGCCCTGACCGCCGGGCGCGTGCGCGTATCCCCGCACCGGCTGCGCCATCTGCCCCTCCCCGCGTCGGCTGGCGATGGATCGCCCGGCGCTCCCGTCTCATCGAAGGCCGCCCAGCCCGAGCTAACTTGGGCTTCGCCCGGTGGATCGCGAATTGGCACAATGTTTGCCACGGTATTTCCAGCCGAGGTGCGCCCCGACGAATTCGGCTTCCAGACCGTTCCGGATGTGTTTGCGACCGGGCGACCAGACTGTACCATGCGGGGCTTGGCTGGCGCCGTTGGATCGGAAATGGCCCGACCTCAGGCGGCGACGAGGTTTACAAGGAGACTGCCCGAGATGTCAGAACTAAACCCCTTCAAGATTGCCCAGGCACAACTGGACGAAGCCGTTGGAATCCTCGGCTTGGACAAAGCCACCCATGATCTGTTGCGCTGGCCCATGCGCGAGTTTCGCTTCCTGCTCCCGGTGAGGATGGACTCCGGCGAGACTCGGATCTTCCACGCGTATCGCGTGCAGTACAACGCCGCGCGGGGTCCGACGAAGGGCGGCCTTCGTTGGCACCCCGATGAAACCATCGACACGGTGCGGGCGCTCGCGGCTTGGATGACCTGGAAGACTTCGGTCGTCGATATCCCGCTCGGCGGTGGCAAGGGTGGTGTCACCTGCAATCCGAAGGAGCTGTCGGAAACCGAGAAGGAGCGTTTGGCTCGCGCCTACATCCGCGCAGCGGCCCCGCATCTCGCCGTCGATCGCGACGTCCCCGCCCCCGATGTCTACACCACGCCGCAGATCATGGCTTGGATGTTGGATGAGTACGAGACGATTCAGGGCTGCAAACACCCCGGCGTCATTACCGGAAAGCCCATTCCGTTGGGCGGCAGCCAGGGCCGCGGCGACGCCACCGCGCGCGGCGGCGTGTACACCGTCCGCGAAGCAACCAAAGCGCTGGGTATCGACGCTGCGAAGACCAGCTACGCCATTCAGGGGTTCGGAAACGCCGGGCAGTTCGCGGCGACGTTGCACCGCGAAGTACTTGGCGGTGGAACGCTCGCGGCTATCAGTGACTCCGGCGGCGGTGTTTACTGCAAGAACGGAATCGATCCCGATAAAGCCATCCATTACAAACAAGAGACCGGGCGCGTCGCTGGTCTGCCTGGGACGGAGCCGATCAGCAACGAGGACCTCCTCGAGCTCGACGTCGATGTGCTCTATCCGTCCGCGCTCGAGAACGCCATCACCGCCGACAACGCCGCTCGAATCAAAGCCAAGATTTCCTGCGAACTCGCCAACGGTCCCACGACGCCGGAGGCTGACAAGATCCTCTTCAAGAACGGCGTCTTCGTCATCCCCGACTTCCTGGCCAACGCCGGCGGCGTCACCGTCTCCTACTTCGAGCAGGTTCAGAATACCTACAACTACTACTGGACGCTCGAAGATGTGCACTCGCAACTGGATCGCCGCATGACCGACGCGTTCCATGCCGTGCATGACATGTCGAAGAAAGAGAGTGTCCACATGCGTTTGGCTGCCTATTTGGTATCCGTCTCGCGTGTCGCGGAGGCGTGCAAGTTGCGGGGGTGGGTTTAGCCCCGTAACCAACTGACGGACAGCGAGAAACCGCGCGGTCGCCCAATGCATGGAGACGGCGGCCGCGCCCCAGCCCCGGTCGGCTTTGGCGACCGACGATGGCTGTTCTCGAACGAGGTTCCCGGAATCGGCACGCGTCGTCCCGCTAGTCCGGGTGTCGCGTGCTTGGAGCCGCCAGATACGCGATAGCTTGATCGGTCTCACCGTCCATCGCGACGTGCAGGTTGGCGCCGTTGGCGACGGTGGGGACGTGGATCAAATGCACCTCTTCGGCGAACTGCGCGTCGCCCGGAACGACGTCCGCCAGGGCGTTCGCCGACTCCATGAAAAACGGACAGTTGAACTGATTCCCCTCCTCGTCGGGGTAGAGAGGGAGGTACGCGATGTCGTCCTCGACCAGGTCCTGGAAGAAGTGCGTTCCGAAGGACACCTCGGGCACGTACCCCGAACGGGCCTGCGCGACCTCGATCAGCATCTTCGCGTTGCTGATGTCCGCGTACGACACCCGCACACCCAGCCGGATATCGTTGCTCCCCCACCGCCCTGGCCCCATCAGGATGAAACGCTTCTCCGAAAGGGCGTGGTTGATCCGCCCGATCACGCGGGCCAGCGCGATCCGTCGCTCATTCGCCGACACCGCATGGTATCCGTCCGAACTCACGTACACCACGTACTCGATGTTGTCCACGCGCGCCATCCGAACGAACTTGCTGGCCGTGAACACCGTACGTTCGTCCGGGATGTCGTCCGGCAGTGTCACGCGGGCGGTCTCCGCCGAGTACTGCTGGGCTCTGCACTGCAGCATGTAGAACTTCTCGCCATCCGAGACGAACTCGACGTCCACGGGATGGCCCAACGCCTCTTCCAGCACTTGCAGCATGGTCTGTACCCGGGAGGCGAACGGGGTGTCCTTCAGAAGCTTGTCGAACGTGATGCAGAGATCGCCCGGCTCCGCCCCGACCCGTGTGCCGGGCGGCGCGTACAGTTCGTTGTCCCGCCGAATCGAGACGAACTTGTCCAGCATGGGGAAGGCAGAGTCCTCCGCGAGCAAGTCGCTCAGCGTGATCGAATCGAACCGGTTACGCTCGAGGTTGATGACGTCGATGGTGCGCTGAGAGTGCTTGATGATGTCGATCGGTTCTGCGTCCGTGCGGACCGTGGGGGCTCCCAGCGCGACCATCCGGGCGTAATCTCCCCCGACGCGATCCACCGCCCGCGTTCCCAATCCCATCACCAGACGCATAAAGCCGTCCTCGCGCCGAATCCGCGGTGACCACCGGAACTCATTCCGCGAAAACGCCACGCCCGCGAACCCGGGCAGGAAGTACTTGCCGAATCGCTTTCCCACCACCTCCTGGATCAGAATGGCCATCTCTTCGTCGTAGTCGATCAGGTTGTGCTTCCGCCGATACAGGATCGGGTCCGCCGCCAGCGTACTCGCGTACACCTCGCCGATCGCCCCCAGAACCGCTCGAAGGCGCATCTCCAGAGGCCCCTGGTTTGGGACGAAGATGCTCGCGTACTTACCCGTAAACGCCGACGTTAGCCGGTCCTCCAGCAGACTGCTCGAACGGACGATGAGCGGCGTCTCCTGCAGCCGATCCAGGAGTGCCCGCAATTGCTGAACGATCTCGACCGGGAAGGCTGAGTTGCGAAACACGCCCTTGACCAGCGGGTACTCGTTGCGGATGTCCTCGATGTCCTTGTACTTCTGGCTGTGATACGCCCGTAGACCGTTGAGCTCAAGAAACTGCTCGATCACGTCGCTTCGGATGTAGTAGGAATCGGGAATTGCGATGGGGAGGTCCGGACCCGCGTCGAGGCCGGCCTCTTCGACGATGCGATGCGCCAGCAGCATCCCGCCCGCCTTGCCCCCGACTCGACCGGTGCGCGTGTTTCCGCCGATGCTGCGACGCGTCAGATCCTCGTAATCGCGTACGCGAAGGTACTTCCTCGCGAAGCCCAGAAACGTTAAATCGTCGCTCACGAAATGACGCGCCAACGCCACCCGCACACCGAACAACTCCGACGGATCCAGGTGCAGCTCCCCCAGCGGCAGCGCACAGAATCGCCTCAGCTTTTCCGAAAGTACGCGGAACGACACTGACGGAAGTCCCGCCACGTCCGCCAATCCCTGGGCCTCCTCTCGTTTGAGCACGTAATTGACCACGTCGACGACCTGCGCCCGGCTTAGATACTGGCAGGCGAACTTCCGCGTCAGCGTGTGCAGGGCTTCGCTCTCCACCTCGTCGAATCGTGGCGCCTCCGGTTCGTTGGGGTTCTCGACGACCGGACCTGGCGCTCGCCCGGTCAGTGCCCGAGCCTCCGTCGTGATTCGGTCCATCGAGATGATGCTCTTGGTGTGGAGGTAGATAAGAAGCTGGCGGAATATGCGGTCGACCATCAGCGGATGCTCCGCCAGAAGGCGATCCAGGCAATCCGCTACGCTTTCGGACGTTGCTTCGCTCATGGTGGTATCCCACGACGGTCTGGCGCCAAGCGGGACCGCTGATTCTCAAGCCTCGCCCGGAACCCGACGCCGCGCCTCGCGACCTACTGCTCGAATCCACTATAATACCGGGACCATTGTACGGTCCGGATCAAAACGCACCAACCGCGCACCGCCCGAAATGTCTGGTTCGGCGATCCGCGCCAATCAGCGTGTTGCCGGTTTCCGAAATCGCCATGAACAACGACGATCAGACACACTCCGATTCCTCGTCCGCGAAACACTGCGCCCCACGCGATATCGGTGCAGCCATCCCCCTGCCCATGGTGGGCGCCACGGCCAACCCCAAGATGCGCGCTT
>JAJDDS010000695.1 GCA_029260195.1 Phycisphaerae bacterium | reverse complement strand
GAGGACGCCGTGGCGCGGGCGGACTGGAAGCTGGCGATCGACTCCCTGCAACGAGTGATCGACGAGCCGTTGGGGCTGCGGCCGGATGCGATGGAACCGTCACTATTCACGTCACCGCGAAGGTCAGCGTACGAGGTGCTGGTGTCGCTTCCGGCTGAGGGAATGGGTGCGTACCGGATTCTCTACGACGGGCGGGCGAAGGGGATGTTGGAGGAGGCACGACGGGAGCATGATTTGACCGCTCTGCGGCACCTATGCGACCGCTATCTGATGACGCGACACGGTCCTGAGGCTGCGAGTTTGCTGGCGTCGTGGCTACTCGATTTGGGCCGGGAGGCTGAGGCGTTGTCGGTGTTGGACGATCTGCTTGCGGTGACTGGGGAAAAACCGGAAGTCGAAAACCAGAAGTCGAAAAACGGGGAACAGGCGACGGACCACATGGGGCTGTCGGTGGAGATTCTGGGCGAGATTGAGTTGAAGCGGGCGGTGGCGCTGGAGCTGCTGGGTGATTGGCGAGCGGCGGCGGAGTGTTTGGAGGCGGCTCGCAGCGCGGCGGGCGGAACGCCGGGACCATTGGTTGCGGTGGATGGGGTTCAGGCGTTTATCACGGAGTCGCGCGGCGCCGCGCTGGCGGCTGCCGATGGTCGGTTGTCGGCGTGGTCGGGTCCCGGCGGGGGTGGGGCGAACCTTGGAGTGATGCAGGGCGTCGTGCCGTCGTTCGCGGAGAGTTCGCCGTGGGTCCGGTCGATTCCGTCGATCATTCCGGGAGTGTGGCCTGATCTGGACGTGTTGCGATCAAACATGCTCCCGGTCACTCAGCCCGCGGTTGCGGACGGCCGGATGTTTGTGAAAGCTGGGCGGGAGTGTGTCGCGATCGACGTCGAAAGTTTCGCCGTGTTGTGGACGGCGGAGCCTACGGCTACGGGGATCGTGGAGCGGTCTGGAGTGGGTGTTTCGCCATCAACCGTGAGCGAACAGGACCTGTTGTCGGACTACGTCGCGCAGACGTTAACGACGAGTCACGGGCTGGTTTTTTCGGTGGAGCGTGGTGACCCCGGTGTGTCCTTCGGTGTGGACGGCGTGGTGGTGCTTCGGCGGCGCGGCGTGGGGAATCGGCTATCGGCGGAGGACCACGCGAATCGTCTGGTGGCGATTGACGCGTCGACGGGGGCGATTCGCTGGCGGCGGGGTCGCGGCGTAGGCCCGGAGGACCGGCTGCGGCGGGCGCGTTTCCTGGCGCCGCCCGTCGGGGTGGGGGAGGATGTTTGGGCGCCATTCGAGTCTTCGGGCGATCTCTACGTCGCGATTCTGGATCCCGCGGACGGGGAATTGAAGCGGTTGGTGTTTCTGTGCGCGCTGGGCGGTCGTGCGGTGAACGACCACGCGGCGCTATTCATGGCGGTGGCGGACGGTTACGTGTTCGTACCGACGAACCAGGGGATGCTGTTCGCGTTGTCGGCGGAGGACGGACGTATTCGGTGGGCGTCGCGGTACCGGTCGAGCGTACCGCCGCGTCGCGGTCGCGGGGTGAAGCAGGCGGTATCAGTGCCGGTCGAGTGGTTGAGTTGTCCGCCGGTGGTGACGGGGGGGACGGTGTTGTTGGCGCCGGGGGACGACGATCGGCTGATCGCGTTCGACGAGGTGTCGGGGGAGGTGGCGTGGAATCTGCCACGGGAGGGGCATCGTTACGTGATGGGCGCGGACAGGGAGCATGCGTGGGTCGGTGGTGCCGCGGTCAGCTGCGTCTCGCTGTCGGAGCGATCGTATGTTTGGCGGGTGCCCGTCGTGGAGCCGACGGGGCGCGCGGTGGTAAGCGGTGGAACGATCTACGCGCCGACGCGTTCAAACTTGACGGTGATGGACGCGGAGACGGGGGTCGAGGGGGAGGCGCTGGACCTGCCGAGCGATCAGACCCCGCTGGGGAATCTGCTGTGCTTGTCGGACGTGATGATCAGTTTGGATCCGAGCGAGGTCCGTTCGTTTCCGGATCGGAATTCGTATGACACGACGTTGGCTACCCATCGCGCGAATCCGACGGACAGCCGGGCGGCGATTCGGTTAGCGTTCATGGAGTTACTGAATAATCGTCCGCGGGCGGCGTTGGCTGCGTTGGACGGGGCGGTGGCGCCGGTCGATACGGACGGGGCATTGCACAGTCGCCATGTGGCGCACTTGCGGGTGGAAGCGTTGTTGCAGCTGGGGTCGGCGGGAGGCGCTGCGGCGGAAGAGTCGGTGGGTTATCTGCGTGAGGCTGTGTCGGCGGCAACGAGCGCGCGCGATCAGGTGGAATCACAGTTGTCGCTGGGTCGGAAACTGCGCGAACTTGGGCGTTTCAAGGAGGCGTATCAGACGTTCTTCGCATTGGGGATTGGGCCGCTTGCCGAGGGGTCGGTGGGAACGCGTGAGGTTCGTCGGGTGACGCGGTTGGTCGTCGCGGATCAGTTGCGCCGAATCGCTCCGGAGTTGGGGGCGGCTGAACGTCAGGAGCTATCGGAGGAGACGGGCGCGGCGGTGAAGGAAGCCGCCGGCCGATGCACGTTGTCGGGGTCGAGTGTCGAGGCCGTGGAGCGGTTGCGGGCGTTGGCGGACGCGGCGGTGATTGGCGGATGGGATCAGGCGGCCCTGAATGAACTGGGGCGCTTTGCGGTATCGGACGGCAAGTACGAGCGTGCGGAACAGTATTTTCGGGAATCGGCGCGTCGGGGTCCCAATCGGGCGCGGACGGCTGAGGCTTTGCTGGAGCTGATGGACACGTACCTCGATCCGTCGCAGTCGTTGCATTACGGAGCGCGGGAGATTGCGGATCGGTTGGCGCGCGAGTACTCGGATGTTCGGTTGACATCGGGAACGGTGCCGGAGTTGCTGGCGGATCGCCGCCGGAGGATTTCCGCGTCGGTGTTGTCAATGCACACGGAGGGGATATCTCCGTCGCGGTTCGTGGTCGGGGCGGATTCGACGATGCGGGCGATTCAAGGGGACGATGTGGTGGGGATGGTGCGTTTTCGCGGCGATCGACCGGAATCGCTGGCGGATCGCATGTTGGTATTCGCCGCGCCGAAGACGGCGCGGAGTTACCACATCGGTGACGGGTTATTGGAGTGGGAGGCGGAACTTCGGTTGCTGGACGATTTCGCGTTCGCCGAGGCGATGACCGAG
>JAJDDS010000694.1 GCA_029260195.1 Phycisphaerae bacterium | reverse complement strand
GTGCCCGTGCCCGTGCCCGTGCCCGTGCGCGTGCGCGTGTGCTGGCGAGGGTTTCGGAGTGGGTCCAGGGATTTGAAGGGTTGGCAAGGGGTTTTGGTTCGGGTACATTGCCCCGCTTTCCGACGCCCTGACGTGACGTCGCGGTTCGTTCCGCGCGCAGGCGACGGCGGACATCACTTTTACTGAATCCGGCCGCTGGCTGTTGGCGGCGACATGCGAGCCCCACGCCGCCTCTCAATCCAACGCGGCGACACGCCGGCGCGCATGCAAAGAAAGACTCCATGGTAGACCACAATCTCATCGGCGAGTTGGAAATCGGCGACGACGTTTTCGAGGAGGCGCTCTCTGGACTGGGCGACAATCTGGAGGGGCTGATCGCCGAACTTGGCAAGGACGAATCCGAGCTGACTACCGGTGCGCTCCTGAAGGGCAAGGTCATCGGGCGCAGCGGGGACGACATCCTGATCGACGTCGGCCTCAAGAGCGAGGGGGCGGTCCCGAAGAACGAGTGGGACGACGAAAGCTCGGTCGATGTCGGCGATGAGGTGGACGTGTGGCTGGAGTCGATCGAGTCTGACAGCGGGATGATCATCCTCTCGAAGCGTAAGGCTGACCGCTTGCTGAACTGGCAGCGGATCGTGGCGACGCACGCTGAGGGTGATGAGGTGACCGGTCGCGTCATGCGCAAGATCAAGGGTGGGTTGCTGGTTGACATCGGCGTTCCGGTGTTCCTGCCGGCATCGCAGGTGGATGTGCGTCGTCCGGGGGATATCGGCGAACTCATTGGCAAGGAGATCCGAGCCAAGATTCTCAAGATCGACCAGGAGCGGCGCAACATCGTCATCTCGCGTCGTGAGTTGATTGAAGCCGACCGTGCGGCGGCGAAGGAACTGCTCATGAAGGAGATCGAGGTGGGTCAGACGCGGAAGGGCCGCGTGAAGAACGTCGCGAATTTCGGCGCGTTCGTCGACCTCGGCGGCATCGACGGCCTGCTCCACATCAGCGACATGAGCTGGGATCGCGTGAGCCATCCTTCCGAGAAGGTCAAGATCGACGAAGAAATCGAGATCAAGATTCTCAACATCGACCGGGAGAAGGAGAAGATCGCGCTGGGTCTCAAGCAGCTTTCCGAGAACCCCTGGGAGAAGATCGAGGACCGCTACCCCGTCGACGGTCGGACCAAGGGCGAGGTGGTCAACATCACCAACTACGGTGCCTTCGTGAAAATCGAAGCCGGCGTCGAGGGATTGGTGCATATCAGTGAGATGAGCTGGACCCGCCGGATCAATCACCCGTCCGAGATGCTCAGCGTTGGCAACGAAATCGAAGTCGTCGTGTTGGACGTCAACAAGGGCAAGCAAGAAATCTCGCTGGGCATGAAGCAGATCGAGCCCAACCCGTGGACGCGCGTGGCTGAGAAATACCCGCCGAACACGCGGATCACCGGTCGGGTTCGCAACATGACCAACTACGGCGTGTTTGTCGAAATCGAAGAGGGTATCGACGGGCTGCTGCACATATCGGATATGAGCTGGACAAAGAAGATCAGTCATCCGTCCGAGATGCTGAAGAAGGGTGACGAGATCGAGTGCGTGGTGCTCAAGGTTGAGGAGGACAAGCAGCGGATCGCGTTGGGCTTGCGTCAGCTGCACGAGGATCCGTGGCTGCACGCCGTCCCGGCCAACTACATCCCGGGGCAGATCGTAGAGGGTGCGATAACCAAAATCACCAATTTCGGCGTGTTCGTCGAGCTTGAGCCGGACCTTGAAGGCCTGTTGCACGTGAGTGAATTGGCCGATCATAAGGTGGAGGATCCGCACGATGTGGTGAAGATCGGTGACCGCCTTCAGGTGAAGATTCTGCGTGTCGATCAGGTCGAGCGGAAGATCGGCCTGTCGAAGAAGCGCGCGGAGTGGTCTGCCGATCAGGAGGGTCAGGAGGGCGAAGTCGACGCCAAGCCGCGTCGCGGCGGACTTCACGGTGCCTCCGGGCCGGAGACGTCGGGCCTGCGAGACATGCTAATGCCGGGCACGACGCCGCCGGTGGTGATCCCGGTGGCCGACAAATCGTCGGACACGGATGATGCGGGTGAAGCCGACGAGTCGGCTGTCGCTGTGGAGACGCCGGGCGACGTGAGCGGGAACGAGGAGTCATCCGCTGGTGAAGAGACACCGGATGCCGCGGACGACACCGGCGATACGAAGGAAGGAACTGGTCAAGACGAGGCGTGAGCCCGGGCGGGCGCGCGTCGGCGTGCCCCCGGCGGAGCACTCCGGCGCATCGACCCCAGCCGGGCTGGCATTCGATCGGAACGGGGTGGCAGCCATCGCACAAGACGCCGGGATACAGGTTTATCTAAAACAGATCAGCGAGGCGCCCTTGCTGACGGCCGAGGACGAGCGCGAGCTCGGCCAGTCGATTCGTACGGCTGCCGATCGGGCGCATTCGGCCCCCACGACCGTCGCCGAGCTCAAGGATAAGGAAGCGGTCGAGCGATCCGCCGTCGTCGCACGTGAACGGCTGGTCAAGTGCAACCTCCGACTGGTCGTGACCATCGCGAAGCGGTTTGGCCGCCGTGGGATGCCGCTCGCCGACCTCATCGAAGAGGGCAACCTCGGCCTGATCCGCGCCGTCGAGAGCTACGATCCCGAACAGAACACGCGATTCAGCACGTATGCTTCGTGGTGGATCAAACAAGCCATCAAACGCAGCCTGATCAACAGCCGCCAGGCGGTACACATACCGGCGTACATGGTCGAGATGATCGCCAAGTGGAAGGAAGCGAAGGCGAAGTTCGAGGATAACGAGGGTCGACAGCCGTCCATTCAGGAATTGGCAGAGACCATGGCGGTCCCAGAGCGCAAGGTCCACATGATCCGTCACGCGGTGAAGGCGTTCAACTCGTCGAAGCAATCGTCGATGGACGGTGACGATTCTCCGCTACTGGAGATGGTCACGGACAGTCGGACTCCCGCGCCGGATGAGGCAATCTTCTCTGCGATGGAGAGCCGAACGCTGCTGGAACTGTTGGAGCAGATCGACGAGCGGGAGGCGACGGTACTTCGGATGCGCTTCGGACTCGATGACGGCGAGGGCATGACGCTGAAGGACATCGGTTCCAAGATCGGGTTGACCCGCGAGCGCGTGCGTCAGATTCAGGACGAGGCCTTGCGCAAGCTGGGGTCAATGCTCGACGCCTGACAACACCCCGCCGAAACGACGGAGCGTGGTTTGCTCCGGCGCGTGCCCGGATAGCGGTCGTACTATCTAGCCTTCCAACGCTTGGAGCGGGGGATCGGGGTTTCCACCGGGATCACCGCCGTCGCCGCCGTCTCCATCATCACCATCACCGTTTTCCGGATCGCCATCACCGCCCTCCTCGCCTTGGATGTTGGGGGGGTCGGGATTGCCGCCGGGATCACCGCCTTCTTTAGGTCCATCGCCTCGCGTCTTGAATCGGGCGTCGCCACGCATGGGGGATACGACGCGGATGGCGTAGTGGGTGAACGCAGCTCTGTCTTGCGCGAACGAAACGAGAATCTCGACGACCGGGTCGCCGCTCCACCAGCCTGTGGCTTGATCGCCGGTGGGATAGGCGCCGTTGTTGGCCTGTCGAATGTCGACGCCCTCCACGGCGGCCTGCGCTTCGGCGTCAAGGGTGAACGGACGGTCGTCGTTGATAACCGTCTCGACCATCGTGTACGACCGGCCTCTCCACGTGGTGAGTTCGACGAGTCGTTCCGCTGATTCCACGAGATTGATGTTTATGGCTTCGCCGGTGGCCGGGTGTCGTACGACCATGGCGATGCGCTGCGGCTGATCCGGCGTCGCGCCGGTCGTTTCCACCTGCGGGGGTGCGGCGTCAACCGTGACAATGCGGATCACCAGGGGCTGCGCCCAGGGTCCGTCGATGGTCACGTCGCCAGCCGGGTCCGCTCCACACGCGATGACCGGGAATGTGCAAAGCAATCCCGTCATCAAGGTGAGTCGCCGGCTGCGATTCATGGTGAACATGGGTCTACTCCTTCTCAACTTCGGCTTTTGGTGCTTAGCTGGTTGTCTGCCGTGTTCCCACGTGCGGATCCGTTCAGAAGGTTGAAGAACGAACGGTCCTTCAGGAATCGCCATTCTTTAGGATCGTCCAAGTCGGCGTTGATTCCCTTTGTCCAGCGTGACCGTTCGAGCCCGTCGTGGACCCGCAAGAGATGAAGAAGCTCTTTCGCCCAAGTCTCGTCCCTGAGATCGTTGGCGCAGGTGAGGGCGCCACGTATGGTGCCCGGGAAATAAAACGTATCCAATGAGTTCTTGTGAAGGTACTTCGAGAGTTGCAGCATTCGCTGCCGGCGCGGTGGGACCGCGCTGGATAGGCGAAGGGCGATACCACCCGCATTGTTGAGGATGACCGCCAGAGTGCGGTG
>JAJDDS010000693.1 GCA_029260195.1 Phycisphaerae bacterium | reverse complement strand
GTTCCTGATCCCCTTCGCCCTCCTCTGCTACCCCGTCGGACGACTCGCGGATCGCTACGGACGGGCGGCGCTGATGTGCGTCGGGAGCCTGGCGTTCGGCGTCGTCTACGCCCTCTACGGCGCCGTGCCGGTCGGCTGGCTGCCCATGGCCATGCTCGCCTCCGGTATTCTCAGTGCGGTTATGTTCGCCCCCAACCTGGCCATGTGCTCCGATCTCGCGCCGCCCGACCAACGCGCGACAGCCTACGCCGGGTTCAACATGGCGGGCTCACTGGGCTTCATTTGCGGGCCATTGATGGGCGGTGTGATCTGCGCGTACGTCGCCCCACGCGCGGGAGCGCTTACCGCATACCAAACAGCTTTCGCGATCGCGGGGACCACCGAAGTGCTTTGCGCACTCGTCACCCTGCCATGGCTATTGGCCCTTCGCAGAACCGGCAAGACGACGTAGACTCCGCACGCAGATCGCGCCCCGAGCAGCGCGATGCGCCAACCGAGGTCGACCAATGCCGAAACCGATCATAGGTGTCATGGGCGGCACGGACGCCGATGACCATGTCCTGCGAATGGCTGAGCAACTCGGTGCGCTAATCGCCGAAAAGGGGTGGATTCTCCTCAACGGTGGACGCAACACCGGTGTGATGGCTGCCTCCGCCCGCGGCGCAAAGAACGCAGGCGGCATGACCCTCGGCATCCTCCCCGGCACCGACACCCGTGGCGCCTCGCCCGACCTGGACATCCCCATCATCACCGGACTCGGCGACGCGCGCAACCTGATTAACGTCCTCACCCCCAACGTCGACATCGCCTGCCCCGGCGGCGCCGGCACCATCTCGGAAATCGCGTTCGCCCTCAAGAACAACAAGCCGGTCATCGCCCTCGATTTCGACCTCGGCGCCGCGTTCGCCCGCTACCGCGACTCCGGCCTGCTTATCGGCGCCGACTCCGCCAGTAATGCCGTCAACTGTGTCGCGTCATGGCTCGCCGACCACTGAACACGATACACCGAGAATAGCCCCCGATTCAGCCCGAATACGGCGTTTTCTTGACTTCGCCCACCGGAGGGAATGATAATGGACGCAGGGACACGCGTCAGGAAATCGTGCGTCGCGCCGCATGCGGCGCCCAGGGGAAAAAAGTCACCGTGGAAACCCGCGACAACGCACCGGACATGCTCCGCCGCCGTCGGCCACCGCTGCCGATCGCGGCGCTCTGCGCGCTTGTCGCCCTCACGTTTGGTTTCGACCGAACCGTCTCCGCCGACGTCTTCCCCGGCGACACCTGGGAAATGCGGGCGCCGGCGGACCTGGGCCTCGACGCTGCCGGACTCGACGCGTTCAGCGCCATGGTCGGCGGACGCGGCTGCGTCGCACGATCCGGATACATGGTCCACACCTGGGGTGACCAAGCCCTCTCCGCCGACGTCTCCTCAGCCGCGAAACCCTGGTACACACATTTTCTATTCCAAGCCATCGAAAACGGCCTTCTCGCCTCCGTCGATGATTACGCCGTCGATCACGAGCCCTGCCTCGACGACATCAACGCAGCGCTTGGTTTCAAAGATCGACAGATCACCTTCCGGCACCTCGCCAATCAAACTTCCACTTACGGCGTTTCTGAGCTCCCCGGCGACGCGTTCGACTACAACGACTTCCAAATGGCGCTCTTCTGGGACACGCTCTTTTTAAAGGTCCAGGGCGCGACCTACGCCAACGTTGACGCCACCGTCCTGCACCCCTTCACCGAGACCATGCAGTTTCAGGACGCCTCCACGTTCCTCGCATTCGGACTCAACGATCGGCAGGGGCGACTCGCCCTCTCCGTCCGCGACTTCGCTCGATTCGGACTCCTCTACGCGAACGAGGGGCAATGGAATGGTTCCCAACTGCTCGACCCCGCCTGGGTCGCGTTGGCAACGACTGACCCCCTCCCCGCTTCACTGCCCACGACGTCGGCTGTCGCCGCCGAGATGTGCCCGGGACAGCGCAGCATAGGCGGCGGATTGAACCAGTCGCCGCACATGGGGAGCTATAGTTGGCTTTGGTGGGTCAACGGCGTCGATCTGGACGGTGGCCGACTCTGGCCTGACGCTCCCGTCGACGCCTACGGCGCCTTCGGACACTGGGGGAGCCGCGTTCTGTTCGTCATCCCCAGCCTCGATCTCGTGGTGTCCTTCAACGACTCCGGATTCGACTCAATTGCCACCACCAACCAGGCATGGGCGATCCTGCTCGATGCGATCCTGCCGACTTGCAACGCGAGCGCGCCGGCCACAGCCGATCTGGGCAATCACGACGTCACCAATTGCCTCCGCCGTGTATCAGTGCCAGATGGTGTCACTGTCGCCGCCGACGTCGCCGGCCGAAATTGCCGCCGCACCGAAAGCGCCGCCGACCAATACTTTTATTTCGATGTCGACGACGCGTTCGCCTTCGAGGGGAACCTTCCAGCCGTTAACGTCACAATCGAGTTTCACGACGCCAGCCCCGGGAACATCGAGCTGCAATATGACGCCATGGGCGAGGGCGCCGCCGCCATCACCCAAAGCGCGGGCAGTGTCGAACTAACGGGAACCGAAACGTGGATTCAGCACACGTTCACCGTCTACGACGCGTTCTTTGGAAATCGCCAGAGCGGCGGTGCGGACCTGCGGTTCCACCACACGCTAACGACGCTTCACGTCGACAACGTTCGCATTCACGACGCCCTGGGTCTGCCTGTACCCACCCTATCGCAATGGGGCATCATCGTCATGGCGTTGTTGCTCCAAATCGTCGGGACGGTCGTTCTTGGAAATCGCTATCGCACCCTTCCGGCGTAGTCAGCGCGGCAACGTGCTAACCGGCGCCTGAACCGGCCCCGACCGAGCCACCGACCTGCCGAACACCAACGCACCCGCCACCGCATACACCATAATCCCCGCAAGGAACAACCACGCGATGACGGCCGCGTCCGCGTCACCGATCCCCAGCGGAGCGCAGATCCAGATCATCACCCATTCCCGAACGCCGATTCCATTGAACGTAAACGGCGCCATGGCTGCGAGCGATACTAGCGGAACCACCAGCAGACACCGATCGAACGGAAGATTGATCCCCAGGCACCTACCGAATACCCAATACTGGAACACGATCTCGATCTGCAACGCCAGCGAGCAGACCATCGCGATACCCAACGCCCGCGGACAACTCCTGTACCGTGCGATCGCCGTCGCCAACCGAAACCACTTGCGCCGCAGGACCAACGCCCCACCGTCCGGCTCGACCGGCGCCGGCTTGATCCACAGAATCACAAGCAACCCCGCGACCACAATGCCGACCATGCCTGCCACGCAATACCACAGCACCGGAATCCGCGCCAGCCACTCCGGACGCAGAGCGCTCCCCGCCAGCCCCAACGTACACATCGCCATGATCCCCACGACACGCGCCATCAGGATCGACGAGAACACATCCGCGAACCGCCCGACACGCCGGCCGATGGACCACGCAAGATAGGCATCCCCACCCACCGACGTCGGCAGTAGTTGATTGAAGTACGTCCCGATCAACGTCGCTCGGAAGACTTCCGACATTCGCAGCGAAATGCCCTGCGCCCCCAGCAGCAACCGGAACCGATAAACGGTAATGCAGTACCCCAGCGCCGGCGGCAACGTCAGCGCCGCCAGAAGCCACCACCACCGCCGCGCCCCACGCCGCAACGAGTCCAGCAGCGCCTCATCCCCGACGTGTCCGATCACCAACCCCAGCAGCGCGACGCTGATGCCGATCTGAATCACCGACCGAACCACCCGCGACGCGCCGCGATTCCGCGGCGATCCGCCCTCCATCGCGCTGTCCACCGGCCCGTCCATGCCCGATCCCTAGACCGCC
>JAJDDS010000692.1 GCA_029260195.1 Phycisphaerae bacterium | reverse complement strand
GGCTCAGCAAGGCGGGTGTCAGCGTCGATGAGGCACGCTTGAGCCATTTGGCTTATGCGTCCGAGATCGCCGGCGCCATGCTCCGTCGCCAGCAGGCTGAGGCGATTGTGGCAGCCAGACAGCGCATCGTGGACGGGGCTGTCGGGATGGTCCAGATGGCGCTCGACAAACTCGACGAGCAAAACGTCGTCGAGCTGGACGAAGAGCGCAAAGCCACCATGGTCAGCAATCTTCTGGTCGTGCTTTGTGGTGACAAAGACGCCAGCCCGGTCATCAACACGGGCACGCTCTACGGCTAGGCCGACGCGATTATGGCCAAGAAGCGAGCATTTCTTCTACGCCTGTCGCCTGAACTGTGGGAGGATCTCAACTGTTTGGCCAAGGATGAACTGCGCAGTGTGAACGCGCAGATTGAGTACATTCTGCGCGAAGAGTTGCGACGGAGAAGAAGGCTGAACAGTGAAGCGTCCGACGAATCCAAGAGTGCGCCGCCGGATGATTGACGCGACGGGCGGCGTGGCTCCGCGGTAGACGGGTCGCCGCGCGGTTACGCCCATTCATCCACATTCGTGTTCTTGGGCACTTCTTCGACCACGAGCGTACCACCAATCAAATCGCCAAGTCGCTGCCGGTTTTTCGTCAGAACAATCAACACCAGCGTCGGGACCAGATCGAGGAACGGGTAGAACTCGACAGACCGCAAAGCATTGCGCGCAAAAATTCGGCTGAATCCGCACCGCGCGCCTCGCTCATCAACTACGCGAATGCGCGCCAGTCGTTTGCCAGCAGTGGCTCCCCACAGCGCTTCGCAGACTGTCGCATAGGCTATGAACCCGCACACCGCGCCGACCCACCGCCAGATGAAGGCACTCATGAACGCACTGTCCGCCATGAATGCCTGTCGCAGCGCGACCGACTCGAGTCCATACTCGCTCAGCAACGGCGCGTACATCAACGCCGCACATGGATAGAACAGCGCCGCATCGATGCCGAATGCCAAGATCCGCCGCCCGTGACCGGCTAACCGCAACCTCGACGGTAACTCTACCGCCTCGATCACGCTTCTGCGCCGGCGCAGATATACAGCCGCCAGCACCGACAACAGCAGGGCATACGACAGCATCACGCGCCGCGATTCCAAAGACTGGGCAAGGGTATTCGCACACAGGGCGCGCACCGTCTCCCGCTCCGCCAGAAGAGCTCCGCTTTCGACATCCCACGACGCGGTCTCGACAATGCCGCCATCTGTCACCCAGACCCCGACGGCTCGCTTATCGATCACCCCGAACGCGCGCGGCTGATCGGCGCCGCGTCCCACATCATTCCAATCGTGTGCCGCCCCCGTGACCCACTCCCCGTTCCAGTCGCGCCACATCGACGCGACGTCATCCGCTCCCCGCACCACGACCAAATCAATACGCCCCCCAACCATTCGGGCGGCTACTATCTCGCCCTCGTCCAATTCGTCCACCCCCACAGCCGCGGACCAGTCCGCCACCGGACCCTCGCTCCGGCTAAGCCGATAACGGTCGCCGTCGCGCTCCCGCCAGAGCACACCAACAGTGCCCCCCGCCGCCATCAGCCAAGCGTCACCCTTCGGATCGAACCCCTCCGGCACGCCCCGATCGCCGCGCCACTTCCCACCCTCCAGGCGGACGAGCACATACTTCGACTCCAACCAACGTGGCGCAACCTCGACAAGGGCTTCATCCTCATCTGCGTCCGCCTCGCCCGCGTCCATCCCGTGAGCGGCGTCAGACTCCCCCGCGCGCGCGCCATCAGGCTCGAGCGCCAACGCCACTGACCGATACACCACCGCGTAGAGGACCCCGCTCTCCGCATCACCCGCAGCCGCCAACGGTACGGCTGAATCCGGCAAGGCCAGCCCCACGCCCGATCGCCGCCGCCCATAGAACCGACGCGTACCGTCGCCGTACCAAACATGCAGCCGCCCCCCGCACGACGCCACCACCGTCACATCTCCGACGGCACCCGCCACACCCCATGGACGCCACCACCTCGCCCGCCCTTCGCTGCTCAACTCGTGATACGCGAACCGCCAAAGGCGATCCGCTCCGACCCCGTCCGTCAGATCCCGATATGCCCAGAGGATCTCGCCGCCGCCCACGGCCCCGATCGTGCGGCCAATGTCATCCGCTCTCGCGCTCGATGCACCACACCACAACGCCCCGCACCACACGAATGCCGTCCAAACCCAACCGCCCGCGCACGCCCGGCGTGTCGCCAGGCGATCCAGATCGGGAATTCCGCCCGGGCACCTCTGGCTTACAAAGCCGGCATCAACGCTCACCCGTCATCTTCCCAACCCGCATCCCACGGTCACGCGGAGAAGCAAACGCCCGATGCGTCAGCCCCAACGACGCTCTCTCCTCCCACCGGTCGATTTCGTACACCATCAGCGCCTCTTCCGCCGGCCACGAGAACCGCAACTCGAACGGCAATAGCAACCCCTTCGCACCCACCTCCCGATAGTCGGACACGTCCGCCGACAGACTGACCCGGCCCTCTTCGTCACGAAACAGAATTCGGCGGATCAACCTGGGCTCGTACCGATCAAGCCAATACTCCTTCTCGATCACCCACCGGTTGTCCATCGCGATGCCGAGGAACAGTAGTTGTTGATACTCGTCCACAACGCGCTGACCCGGACCGATCACCGGCAGCTCGCTCAATCCCAACGACTCGATCAGTTGCTCCGGACGTAGCGGCACGTTTCCGGCGATGGCGATCCCCGGCGCTCCGGGATGACCTTCGAAGTACTGCGACTCCGGCCTTTGCAGCAGCACCCACCACTTCAACGCGTTCATCCCCACCTCGACCTCGTCAGCCCCCAGCGCGCTCTGCAGTACGAACCGCATATGACCCGGTGGGAGCATCTGCAACTTTGCGTCCAGATCGAAACGCCGCTTCTTCCCCTCCTCGACGAACTCCAACCAGACCGACCCCGTAGCCTTCAGCCCGCACGTCACCAGCCGTCGATTGGCTTCGAGAATCCCAAGCCCCTCCCGCATCGGTGTGAACATCGGCACCCGCTCCGCCTCAGCGCATCCACTCCCCGCCACCCCCGCGCCGATCACCATCAACATCCACCAACGCTTCACCGCCCTAGACTCCTACTCATCACCACCGCGCCCCGCCGCCCAGAATCCGCTGCGACCATCCTCCCACATTCCGCGATCATTGCAACTCGCCCACGCGCGCTCCGCCCCACGTCCACGGGGACTTCTTGCCCCATCACCGCCGTTCCATTATCCATACAATACATGCCCGGCTCCAACCCACCGACCACCTGCCCAACAACAGTCACTGAGTTGATCCGCCGATTCAACGAGCACCGCGACACTTACAAGAACCAATCGTACAACGAAACCCAGGTCCGCCGGGAGTTCATCGACCCCTTCTTCGCCGCCCTCGGATGGGACCTGGACAATCGCGCCGGCTATGCCGCAGCTTACAAGGAAGTCATCCACGAAGACGCCATCAAGGTCGGCGGCTCCACCAAAGCCCCCGACTACTGCTTCCGCATCGGCGGAACTCGCAAGTTCTTCGTCGAGGCCAAGAAGCCGTCCGTCGCAATCAAGGACGACCCCGGACCCGCCTTCCAACTCCGGCGCTACGCGTGGTCAAACAAGCTCCCCCTCTCCATCGTCACCGACTTCGAGGAGTTCGCCGCCTACGACTGCCGCATACGACCGAACAAGAACGACAGGCCGTCAAAGGCTCGTGTCTTCTACTGCACCTGCGACGAGTATCCCGAGAAATGGTCCGAAATCGCTTCCATATTCGCCAAAGAAGCCATCCTCAAGGGCTCCTTCGACAAGTACGCCGAGTCCAACAAACGCAAGCGCGGAACCACCGAAGTCGACACCGAATTCCTCGCCGAAATCGAGCAATGGCGCGACGCGCTCGCCCGCAACATCAGCCTGCGCAATCCAGGCCTCTCCGTCCGGGACCTCAACTACGCCGTCACCAAGACCATCGACCGCATTATCTTCCTACGCATGTGCGAGGACCGCGGCGTCGAAACCTACGCGCAACTCCGCATCCTCCTCAACGGTTCGGAAGTATACCGCAGACTCGTCGAACTCTTCCGCCGAGCCGACGAACGCTACAACTCAGGCCTGTTCCACTTCACGCCGGAGAAAGATCGCACCGAAGCCCCCGATGAACTCACCCCGGAACTCGCCGTCGACGACAAGGTTCTCAAAGACCTTATCAAGCGGCTCTACTACCCTGAATCCCCTTACGAGTTCTCCGTCCTCCCCACCGAAATCCTCGGACAGGTCTACGAACAGTTCCTCGGAAACGTCATCACCGTCAAAGGCCGCCGCGTCCACGTCGAACCCAAACCCGAAGTCAAGAAAGCCGGTGGCGTCTACTACACGCCCACCTCCATCGTCGACTACA
>JAJDDS010000691.1 GCA_029260195.1 Phycisphaerae bacterium | reverse complement strand
CTTGGATGCCGGATCTGTTCCTGAAGCCGGTGGATGGGCTGTCGGTGGCTCGGAAGATTCGGGGGGGGCGCTCGGTGGTGTGGCTTCCCTGGCGGAAGTTGGAGGGGGCGCATCGGTTCGAGGGGATGTTCGCGATGGCGGGGAACGGGGTCGCGCGGGGGCGACGCGCGCGGGCTGCGATCGTGGATTCGACGCCGTTGATATTGGCGATGCTGGGCTTGCGGATACCGGATGACATGGAGGGGCGGGTGGTGGATGAACTGTTCGCATCGCCACTCAAGTACGAGACGGAAGCGGCGCGCGCGTCGACGGGGTCAGCCGGGGGCGAGGGTGTGTATTCGGAAGAGGATGAGCAACTGCTGAAGGAGCGGTTGGCGGATTTGGGGTACCTCGACTGACGGGGGGCGCCGTTACATTCTCTCGTGAACGCACGGAAGGCGGCAGCACGGGCGGAAGGCACTGGCAGGCAAGCTGCCAGTGGCACCCCCTGGGGTATCCACACGTTGTCGCGTGCTCGTCACCCACGAGGGGTGACGCTACATTGGCTGGCGATCACTTGGGCATTCAATGCGCGGCGCCGTGAGAGGCTTTCGCGGTAGGGTTGCGGATTCGCTCCGAGACGGTTGCGGCGCTTGGGGCATGCCATCTTCGTGCAATGCGGGGCTGGGGCGACGTCCGGAAAGCGGCGCGCGTGGGGCGGACGTTTTCGGACCCGTTTGCGACGCCTATCAGTACAGCGCAAGATTGTGTTCAGACGGATGCTCGACCCGTCTCGTGCGGTAGACATCGGAACCCCGCGCTGGCGCTTGGGGCTCGGAAACGGCGGAATGCGCGACCTTGCGATGTCCTCCCATTGTCCCGGCGGTAACAGCGAATGGCGCTTTCGCGACTGGCGGTTGCTGACGCGCAAGTCGCGTCTTCGGGGAGCGCACACCACTCATCCATCCTCGGACGTTGAATGAAGAATCCGCCGTCGTGGCTCCGTTCCGTATCGTATGCTCTCGCGTGAGCGGAGAGGGATTGAGTCTTCAGCGAGCAAAGAGGGGATCACGTCATAGGTCAGGACATGATCAGCCGGCTGCAGAGCAGCTTCAACTTGTTGGCGCCGCGCGGCGAGGAACGTGTGAATCGGTTCTACACACACATGTTCACACATCACCCCGAGGTTCGGTCGATGTTTCCGGAAGTTATGGCCGAGCAGAAGCGCAAGCTACTGGCGTCGTAGGTGTTTGTGGTGCAGAACCTCAAAAAACCGGAGTCGCTCGACCGCCCGCTGAAGGACATGGGGGCTCGACACGCCGCCTTCGGGACGAAGCGGGAGCACTACCCGGTCGTCCGCGATTCGCTTGTGACCGTGATGGGCGAGATGGCTGGCGACGTGTGGAACGATCAGTTGCGAAGCGATTGGAACGGCGCGATTGACCTGGTGTCTTCGATCATGCTGGTGGGCGCCCGTGAAGCCGAGACGGCTGCGGTGTAGTCCTCGTACTGGCAGAATAGCGCAATGCACTTTGCAAACATCTGCGGAGCGCGGCGCGGCTTTTCGAGGCGGAAAACACGGATGTCCGCTCCCTGACGGTCGCGGCTCTGTTGACTTTGCGCTGAACTGTTAGGCTCCGTCGTTTTTCTTGCCGGCCTGCGCATCGCCGGTCATGGGTACGAACCGGACAGGCTCGAGGTCACGCGTGGCGACCGAGCCGTCCGGTTTTTTTGCAATCAACCGCAACCACTGCAAATCATGGCGTCCACCGACGGGGATACAGACGCGACCTCCGGTGGCGAGTTGCTCGATGAGTTTGGGCGGGACGTGATCCGGGGCACAGGTGACGATGATGGCGTCGAATGGTGCGTGTTCCTCCCATCCGGCGTAGCCATCGCCGATTCTGGTTTTGACGGTCGCGTACCCGCGCTGTGTGAAGGTGCGCTTGGCGCGTTTTCCAAGCGGTTCGACGATTTCGATAGTGTAAACGTGTGGCGTAATCTCCGCCAGGACCGCGGCTTGATAGCCAGATCCGGTTCCGACCTCCAGGACCTTCGCGTTTGACGTCAGTTGCAGCGACGCGGTCATCAGCGCGACGATGTACGGTTGCGAAATCGTCTGGTCCTCGCCGATGGACACGGGGCGGTCAGCGTACGCTTGCGATTGTGCGCCGCGGGGCATGAACCAGTGTCGCGGCACCTGTCGCAGCGCGTTCAGGACGGCTTCGTCTCGCACGCCGCGCGCGCGAATCTGTCGATCGACCATCGCCAGTCGTTCGTCTCGGCGTTCGGCTGACCGTGGCCGATTCCAGCCCGTCGACTGGTCCGACGGGATCTTATTGGCGTCGGCGGTCTGCGCGTCGCGCTGGCCGCACGCTGTCACCGCCCAGGCTGACACCGATAGCCCCACCATCCACCCGCGCGATTGTGTTCGCCTGTGGCTGAACATGGTCCGCTCCTCCGCCAGCCCCCCCCAGCCCCGTCGCATGCAACGGGTCCATCATACCGCGCCGGCGTCGATACGGTGGGTCCATTGTTTTTTTGGTGGGTCGAGCTGATCGCTGACGGCAATGTGGGGAATTTCGCCAGTCGCCCCTATCCCTCGTCCCCCGGGCCGGTGTACGCGTCCAGGTAGTTGTCGTAGTCGTGAACGTCGATCACGCCGTCGCGGTTTTCGTCGAACGCGACGCATCCGCCAGTGGGGTCAGCGCCGAAGCATCGCTGCAATATCGCGAAATCCGCCTTGTCCACGTCCGCGTCATCGTCGTTGTCATGCCACAACGAGATGCCGATCTCGTCGACCATGAGGCCGACGAATGCCCGTGCGAGGTTCGACGGCATTGAGTAGTCCAGGTAATCCCCGTCGGGGAAAAACGGATTGTCCACGGCGTCGTTCGGCGTGTGGTAGTGTGGATTGCACTGGAAGCATCGCTCGATCACCACGAAGGCGGGGATCCCGTGGCTCTCGAACGACCAATGATCGCTGAACGACGCCGATCCCGCCAGAAAGGGCGCCAGCCCCTGGCCATACGTGCTGATCGCATCCGAGATTCCGTTAATGTAAGCGGTTGACAGGGATGAGCCGTAGATGTTCATCGCGTACGGGCCGCTGTCGTGCCCGATCATGTCCGCCGTGAATGCGGCGATGATGTTGTCGTTGGTGTGATCCGCGACGAACGCCGCGCTGCCGCGAAGGCCCTGCTCCTCGCGGTCGAAGGCTGCGTAGATGATGGTGCGCGACGATCGGTGTTGCGAGAGCACGCGCGCCACTTCCATCACCAGCGCGGTCCCCGTGCCGTTGTCGTCGGCGCCAGGGTTGTTGACTGAGTCAAAATGCGCTCCGACGACGTAGATGTCATCGGGGAAATCCGTTCCGGTTTGGGTGGCTAGGACGTTGTGATAGGTGTTGCCGTTGTATTGAAACGGGTCGAGTTCGACGGCCAAGTGCGGCATGGTCGAGAACTCGTTGAAGATGTTGTCCCGCGCTAGATCGTGCTCCGGACCGAATCCGCGATTGTCGCCCATGTAGGGGTAGAGCAGATCCTGGTGCAGGTGTGTGTAGATCGCCTGATCCACCCCGTCGACGATCACTTCCGCCGGCGGCGTGGCCGTCGCCACCGCAGCCAGGCAACCCCACACTGTTACCCAACATCCTCGTTGTAGCATCGATTCACTCGCACGCATGGGGTTCGCTCCTCACTGATCGTTGTTTACTCCGGCCGCCCGCCGCAACCCGTATCCCGATCATAACGGTTTGCCGGGCGTCTCATCAACGCCCAGCGAGACCCATCGATTGCTAACCGGGGGCGTCAAGGGATGCGTGCGGTGCGGTC
>JAJDDS010000070.1 GCA_029260195.1 Phycisphaerae bacterium | reverse complement strand
GGTCGGTGCCGCCGGCGGCGGGCTCAGCCGGGTCGCGGCTGACACGGCGGAGGAAGTCGGCGCACTTGTTGCGAGCGATGCGGGCGAGGTAGGCAGCCAGGGTGCCGGTGGGGGCTGACCCCGTGCGGCGCACGGAGTCGACGAATCCGGTCCAGACCTCGGAGGCACGGGCGTCGAGGAAAGAGGGGTCGCGGGCGCAGTGGGTGCTGAAGCCGCGATGGATGGTGTAGCGGACGAGGCGGTCGTAGTGATCGATCAGCTTGCCGAGCGCGCCGGCGTCACCGGCGAGCAGGCCTCGGACGAGCGCGTCGTCGCGGTTGGTGATGTCGGCATCGGGGGCGGACGCGTCGGTGAGTCGCAGCTTGGGGTGTTCGTCGGGCACGTGGCTATTTTCGCGGGTTGCGGTCGCGCGTCAAAGCGTCGGTTCGGGGAGTGGTCTTTTCGTGGGCGTCGGGGTAGGCTGCGCATGGTCCGTGGCAGTATCGCCGGAACTACGCATCGCGTGCCGGAATCGCCGATCCGGACTCGAAACGCGCGTCGCGCCGTCGTGGCTCGTCCGCTTCCTTCCTGGCGCGGGTCTGTTTGGGCATCCGCACGCCGCAGCAAGTGTCACGGATCGCGCGGGTGCGGGGGGCGCCCGATTGAGGAGTTCGTGCCGAATGGTGTGGTCGACACGGGTGAGCACGCCGTCGGCGTGGGTGCGCGGTCGATGCCGGGGGGCGTGTCTGGTCGCTGTTCCGGCGATGGTGGCGTTGCTGCTCGGTTTCGGGTGCGACAGCACGCTTCCGTCGGAACGCATATCGAACAATTTCCAGTTGCCGATACCGGCGTCGTCGCGGAGCGCGCCGAGTGAGGAACGCCTGAGTCGCGAGCGATCGGACGAGGCGTATCGGTTGTCGGCGCGGTCTCTGATCCCGATCGCGTTCAACCTCCAGCCGGACATCAAGTCGAGTTTCCAGCGGTTCAAATCCGAGGAAGCGCGGTACGACTTCTTTGTGGTGTCGCGCGATTCGTTGACGCCGACGTTGCGGTCGTCGAATAGCGCGGGCGAGTTCCGCGAGGACGACATCGCGACGCGTGACCGAACCCACACGGTGGAGATCGGGGTCGAGAAGCTGTTCTTCGACACGACATCGCTGAACATGGGGGTCGGTTACGAGTCGGACATCGAGAACGACGACGCGGGGAACGTGCCGTTTGTTTCGGCGGACCTTCGGTATCCTCTATGGGCTTCTCGCGAGAAGCTGGAGCGAACCAGCGAGGAGATTTTTCGCAGGAACGAGTTGAACGACGCGCAGCTATCGTACATCCAGCAGGTGCGTAGCCGCCTTCAGCGCGCGATCTTCACTTTCGAGGAAGTGACTAACCTGCGCCGCCGCGTGGACCACGCGAGGCGATGGCGCGAGGATTTGGACGCGCTCCGGAGTCGCATCGAAGACACTCAAGGCGCGAACGTGGCATCGGACCTGCGGCGCTGTGAAGCGGAAAGGTCGCGGGTCAACTCGGAGTTGCGCAATGCGAAGGGGCGGCTGGAGGTGGACACGGCGCGATTGAAAGCCGCGTGTGGTATTCCGCTGTACGCCGAGGTCGAGATCGTCCTCGATCCGTTCAACCCGTTCGTTGGGAAGACACACGAAGAGTTGTTCCGCATGAGCATCGAGACTGATCCGGAGATTCTGACGCTGCGGAACGAAGTGCGAAACTCAGAAGTGCAGCTCGACCTGGCGCGCCGCGGCAGATGGGACATCGCGCTGCTGCTCGCGGGGCGAACCAGTATCGAAGGGCGGGGACGGTCGGATGGGGATTCTGACTGGTCGGTCTCGGTTGGGCTGGAGGTGAGCCAAGTTGATGCGCGCGTGACGCGAAGCCTGATCCGGCAGGCGCAGGCGCGCATCGCCCGGTTTACGGAGGCTATCGCAGCACGGGAGAACGACATCTTCGTGGACACGCTCGAGCCGCTGGTGCGCATCGACACACTGGGGGCGAGTCGGACCGAACTGACGGAGAACCTGTCGCGGTTTGAGGAGGATTACCGGACGGGCCTGGGCGAGTACTTCGGGGGGCAACTCAACATCGACGACCTGCTGATACGCAGGGAAACGCTGTGGGAGCAGGAGCGGGAGACGTCGCGGCTGACGATGGTCGTGGGGTTCAATGTGGCTGAGCTGTGTACGGCTACGGGGAAGTTTTTCGAGATTCTCGAGGCAACTGCCGGCGACTGACAGGCGCGGCCAGGTGGTGTGTTTCGGCATCGATGGGACCGCTTCCTGACGGGCGCGCGACCTGCCAGATCGCATTTCGTCGGAGACGAATACGGGGTGGGGTGGGGGTGTCGAACTGTACCGCTTCCTGACGGGCGCGGCTCTGAAAGAGCGCAATTCGCTTGCGACATAACAGTCGGTCGTAACGCGGGTCCGCACAATATCGGTCGCTTGGTGGATCGCCGGGGGGGGCGGTGCGGCCTATACGGAGATTCTTTCCACAACCGGCTCGGCGGTAAGCCGATGCAGGTGGGACGGCGCCCTTCGGGCGACGGCGACCGGTACGCACATTCCGGGCGCTGTGAACGCATTGGTACTTGCAGGGTATCGGGAGTGATCGGCAATGGTCCGAAAAACCTACACGATGATTCACGTTTGCGCGCTGTTGTCCGGCGCTCTTCTCGTCGGGTGTACCTCTTTGGACCCATTCTCTGACGACAGCGAATTAGCGCCAACGACGTTGCAGGGGCGTCAGTTCGACATTTCGCTGGACGGCGCCGGTGTTCTTGGGACCACCGCAGACGTGACGGCGACGTCGACGCGCACGATGCGTTTGATCGACGGGCGCCCGCTGGATCTGCCGCGTTTCGGACGGGTGGTGCTGCCAAGCGCCAATGTGAGCGTGACGTCCACCGCGCCCAAGACTGAGCAGGCGGAACAGGCGATTCCGTTCGTCGGCGACGTCACGATACGATTCCTCGTCGCCGAAGGCGCATCGACCAGCGTGTGCGCGGATGGGACATTGCTGGGCGCATTCGATGTGAGCGTGGTGGCGGGGACGGCCACGGTCACGGATGAAAATTATGAACTCAGCGAAGACGCCATCGAAGTCGTCCGGATGAACGAAGTGACGGTGTGCACCGAGACGACGGCGAATTTCGCGGGAACGGTCACGGTCTCGGGGTTCGAAATTGAATTCGGCCAGGAGGTCACGGCGGCGACATTCAACCTGCGGAACCTGGATACTCGGGACATTCACATCCTGCTTCCCGGCGAGGTGTTCAGCGAAGCGACGTTGGTGTCGGGCGGCGGTCTGCGGACCGGATCCGTGGGCGATCCGCTGATCGGCAACGAGATCATCGTGCGCGCCGGGCGTGACTTCACCGTACTCGACCGAGCCGCGTGTCCGGCGGTGACGTCGACAGGGTATGAGGCGCAGGTGCATTGGGACGGCGAGCGTCTGACCTGTAGCGAGGAAGAGGAAGCGACGATCACCGAGCCGATCCCGACGACCGACTCGCGATTGCAGGTGCCGATCAAGAACGTTCGCGGCGAGGCAATGTTCGCTTCGCCGACAAAGACGTTCGGCGGGGTGGGGTATGCACTTGCGGGAGTCTTGAGCGCGGCGACTTCAGACGCGCCAACGACGGTATCGTTCGCGCGGGTACGGATCGAACCGGGGTCGCTGGGTTTGGCGTCTGTCGAGGAGATTCACTTCGCGACGGCAAGTTCGTATGTGGCGGACATTCCGAACGGCATCCAGATCGCGACGCTAACGTTGGATTTCGAAGACGACGGCGGCGACGTATCGATTCCGTTGGTGCTCGGTGAGAACACGTCGGAATGGTCGTACGACCGAGCGGAGCATGTGGCTGACGTCGGCGGCGTGCGACACGCCCGGGCGCCGGTGCTGTACGAATTCACGACGACGGTTGATTCGCGGTCGGCGTACCAGGCATACGCCTACGACCTGTCGATCACATTGGGCGAGGGGCGACTGCTTAGCGGGATCGTCCTGACGATGACTGGCGTGAGCGCGCTGGGGTCGAGGCTGAGCTCGGTTGGCAATCCGGAGTGGGCGGCGCAGGACTGCACCGCCATCACGCTGGTGGGACCGGCGGGAGGCGTGGGCGACAGCGTCCGGGACGACGAGGTCGTTGTCGCGGCACCGGACAATGGGAGCGACGCGATCGCCGAACCGGAGCCCGAGCCCGAACCGGAACCCGTGATCACGGGCGGCGTGCGGGGTGAGGTGGTCGACGCGCAAACCGGCGAGTTGCTGCCGGGGGTGACGGTGGGGGTGGCTGGGACTGAGGTGTCCACGACGACGAACGGTTCCGGCGCGTTCACGCTGGCCGACGTGCCGATCGGCGCGCCGGTGCTGACAGCGTCGCTCAGTGGATATATCTCGAACTCACTCCCAGTGGCTGTGGCGGAGGACTTGGAGACCGAGACGTCGATCGGACTGCTGCGTTTTGGAGTCGGCGGGAGCAACGTGGCGGTGGTTCTGGCGTGGGGCGAGCGACCAGCGGACCTCGACCTGCACCTGTCTGGTCCGGATGGAGTGGGGTCGCGTTTTCACTCGTCCTTCTCAGCG
>JAJDDS010000690.1 GCA_029260195.1 Phycisphaerae bacterium | reverse complement strand
CGGTTATTGGCGTCTTTCTTCTCGTGTGGAGTCTGTGGTATCCGCTCAAGCAGGATCTGTGGGACTATATGGCGATTACCGGTGCGGTCTACTTCACCGGCGCATTCGCTCTGCTGTTGTTTGGACTGTATTGGACGCGGGCAAGCACCGCCGGCGCCTACCTCGCGCTTGCGGCGGGGTCCTTGGCGTTGCTTGGGCTCGAGGGTATCAGGGATGCGCTCGCTCTCGATCAACTCGGCGAGAGGCTGGGGATCGCGCTCAGCGGGGAATTCGTCGGATTGTCCGCAGCCGCATTGTGTGTTGTCGTGATGGTTATTGGATCGCTGCTGTTGCCGGACCCGGAATGTGGCAACAGCAAGACGGAGTAGACAAGAGATGCACGCTTGGGCGACATTTTGGACGTGGTTGCTGGTGATCGGCCTATCGGTTTTCTTTGGGCTCGCGGTCGTCGTTTCGATTCGCGGCTTCTACGACGTCCATGCCCTGTTTTCCAGCGTTCGGGAACGCAAAAACGACGGATCGGAATGATGACTCCATGCGATCGTTGCGTCCTTGTGCTTTTCGCGTTGTCGAACTGGAGACCTGTCGTACGCCGTGTTCCTGACGCAACTTTGGAGGAGTTCGCGGCAGTATGGAGACCCGATCTGCAGCCGCAGCGCGCGTGCTTGGGAACGGGGATGATTGGGTCTCTCGGCCGACCGGGGGGCGACCGGCACACTCGGTGGCATGACCTTATTCGCTGGTTGACATTCCGTGTTTCGGGCGTTGCCGGGTTCGAACTCGTCGCTCATAATTGCCGGGCATGGATGAACTCATGCAAACGACGCTCCCGTCCTCGACGGTTTTCTGGCTGATCGCGCCGGTGGTTGGGATGTTCTTGGGGGCGCTGATTCACAGCCTCAAACACTGGAATAGATCCCGATGACTTTGGCGATTGTCTTTGCGCTGTATTTGGCTGGGATGGCTGCAATCGGGCTCTACTGCTCGCGGTTCAACAAGAACTTACGCGATTTCGTGCTTGGCGGGCGTCGTCTTGGTCCGTGGGTGGCGGCGTTCAGCGCTCAAGCCAGCGATTTCTCCGGTTGGTTACTGGTCGGGCTTCCGGCGGCGGCGTACGTGGGCGGGTTCAGCATGGTCTGGACGTGCATCGGATGCACGCTCGGGGTGATGTTCAACTGGATGGTGCTCGCGCCGCGACTGCGGAAGCTGGCTGAGTCAACGGAGGCGCTGACCGTTCCGGACATGTTGGAGGCGCGTTTCGAGGATCGCACTCGCATCATCCGCGTTCTTTCGGTAATCACGATCCTGATGTTCTACGCGGTTTATATCTCCGCGCAATTCAACGCAGCCGGCGATGTGTTCCGGACCGTTTTCGCGGGGCGCGTGCCGTGGGGGGAGGAAGGGATCAGCTACTACCACCAGGGTATGCTCATCGGGATGGTGATTATCCTGGGCTACACCGCGGTGGGTGGGTTCATGGCGGTTTGCTGGACGGACTTCGTTCAGGCGATTCTGATGGTCGCAGCCGTCGTGCTCGTGCCAATCGTTGGCATTGTCAAGCTCGGCGGGACGGGTGCGCTGTGGGCTGCGCTCGGCGAGACCACCCGCGGTGATGTTTTTCTCGCGATCGACAACGGAACCGTCGGACCATCATTTGTCTTCGGCGTGGTTCTCGCAGGACTGGCGTGGGGTGTGGGGTATCCCGGGCAGCCGCACATCGTAGCGCGCTACATGGCGATTGAGGATCCGAAGAAGATCGCGAAGAGTTCTCTCATCTCCGTCATCTGGTCACTGTTTGCGCTGTACGGATCGATGTTCGTGGGATTAGTCGCCCGCGCGGTATTGGAAGATGAACTGGCCGGCGCCGGAGCGAACCAAGCCATGCCGCTGCTGGCGCTCGCGTTGCTGCCGGAGGTAGTGGCTGCTTTGGTGCTGTCCGCGGGCGTGGCGGCCATGATGAGTACGGTCGATTCGCAAATCATCGTGGCGGTCGCCGCAGTGGTTCAGGACATCTACGTCAAACTCCTGGGAGGCAACCCGGCGGGCAGGACGGCTGTATGGCTCTCACGACTGGTTGTGGTCGCGTTGGGCGTGGGCGGCGTCACGCTCGCGTGGGAGAGTGAGGCGGTTTTCGACACGGTTCTGGACGCGTGGGGGGGTCTGGCCGCCGGGCTGGGGCCTGCGATTATCCTTGCGTGCCTGTGGCGGGGTACGTCCAAAACGGGTGTGATCGCCGGCATGATCGTGGGTGTGCTCATTACACAGTTCTGGGGACAAATCATGACCGCCCTCGATTCCGCCGGCGGTGCGGTGTCCTTGGCTGTCCCACATATCGACGCAATCGCGCTGATCGTCTGCGTATTCGTCAATCTCGTAATCACCGTTCTCATCTCGCTGGTGACGGGACCGACGACGGCACGGGGCGAGTGACTCGCGAGGTGTCTCGAAGGGCTCGCGGGGCGTTTTGACGATCCTCCCTTGCGGTCGGGGCTCTGAAGGATCGCCGCCGAATCGCGAGTGTGGGCTCAGTCGAGGAGGGGTTTTAGAAATTGGAGGTCTTGGGCGGCGCGG
>JAJDDS010000689.1 GCA_029260195.1 Phycisphaerae bacterium | reverse complement strand
GATGAGCCAAGATCACGGCATCGGTCACCGGCGCCTTCACCTGATGGGCACGGCCCGTGCGCGGGTCGTACGTGCCGTACACGTCAGGAAGGCCGGTAAAACACCGGCGGAAGAGAGTGATTTTCTCATGAGTCGTGCGCGGTTGCGTGGTGTCCATGTCGTATCGCCTCCGGTGGCCCTCCGAGCTCCAAAGCCCCGTTGTGTACAGACGCTCTTGTCGAGCTCTTGGCTGCCCACCTCCATAGCGGTTGAGAACCGCGAACCGTTTCACAAGATGGGGTAAGTCGGCGGGAACGCGATCAGCACACGTGTGGAACGCGCGCGGGATTACGAGCCATGGCGCCCGTTTGAGTGATTATTCTGGATTGGGCGGGTGGAGTACGAAGGTGTGAGGTGCTCAACGCGTGCTAGCCGTTGGGTCCCAGGCCGAAGTTTCCGCCCGAAGCAAGGAACGTGATCGGATCGATCGGTTGCGGTGCGTTTTCTTCTTCGAGAATCTCCTCCAGTCCGTTCACGGGCGTTGGCAGCTCGAACTCCGATTCTCCGAGATCGAGCGGACCGTTCCACACGGAACCCGGACCGAAGGGATCCGCTCCGGTTTCGCCGGTCGCCGCCGGCGCGGCTATGGTTGCGTCGAGGGATTCCGAAACGCCTGACGCGAACTCAGGGTCCGTCTCAGCAAACCGCTCAATCAGGACTTCATCGATGAGCCGTTGGGCGATCGCGGCATCTTCATAGGCGGGCGTGCTGGGCGGTTCGTCGAAGGAATCCTGCATGGGAGCTCGCGCGGGCGGAGTTGGCGTTCCCGGCCAATCGGTTTCGGTCCACGATGGCGGCGGCGTGTACCCGCCCGGGTCCATGCCCAAAGGCGCCACATACTCGTGCGTGTCCGCCGGCACGACCGGCTGATGCAGTGACGGTAGACCTGACGAAGACTCTCGCACTGGTTGGTATGGATCGTACCGGAACGAGGTGCAGGTAGAAGGCGGTGATGACTTCGTTGAAAGCATCCTTGGATTCGATGGTGGCCGTCTCGCTGATGTAGGTTGCGCGGGCGTTGTCGATGGGCAGTCCGATGTGCCCGGCGAGATACTCCGCCCTGAGCCGCGACACCACGGTGTCCACGGCCGTCGGTTCGGAAGATCGTGGCCCCACCGGGACCGCATGGTCGCAGCCTCGATCCAAGGGGCTCCAGGATATGTGCCGACCCGACGCCGCGTCGAGAAGGAGTGGAACGTCTTCGTGGTCCGTTGTTGAGGCAAACTGGCTGAGCTTGATGCAATCGCCGGTGGCGATCAGCGGAAACATGTTCCGCAGCCGGCGATCCGCCGGCGGCAGCGAGCGGAGCAGAAGCATCAGTCTTCGGCCGAACGCTTCGGGGTAAAGACGGCGCCCGAGATGAAGGCCTATGTACGCGTCAAGTAGTCGTTTCGCCGTCTCGATCGTGCCGGCCAGCAGGTTGCGCTCGACGCATGCCCAGAATCGCGCGTCACTATCGACCATGAAGAAGAGGGAGGCGCGGCCCGTCGGATGATTGGCCCATGCGTCATGCACGGGTTTGGCAAAGTATCCCGTACTCATGCTCGCGATCAGTGCATGTTCTTCCTCGAACACGGCGCGAACAAGATCGCCCACATCACAAACCGCGATCGTACGAATCCGGTCGCGGGCTTCGAGAACCGCGGCTTCGGCGCGTTCCGCTTCTTTTGGGGTGAGGGTGGTCAGAGACGTGTCGTTGCGAAACGACGGGTGAACGAAGCGGCGCAGCGAAGCGTCGGTGATGGCTGCCCGCAGCTTGGCGGGGACCGCTTTGACAGCACGAATCTCACCGGTCGGCGAGGCGATGTGCCCGGTGCAAATGATGTCGTCCGGCACTGGCATGCCCAGCGCCGCCGAGAGAAACGAAAGCAGCGTGGGAAGATCGGCCGAAAACCCACTGACCTGAGAATCGAGCTCCGCCACTGCGGTCGCTCCCAAGTTGGCGATTGAAACCTCTAAACCTGGTGGACTCACACCCAGATGGCACAGAATCGCATCAGCGACGGGTACCACGGTCTGCCGGATGTGGGCTGCGGCGCGCCGCTCAAACGCGAGTGGGCCGCTGAACGTAATGCGCTCGGCCGACCGTCCAACCACAGCGCGGGCGATGATCGTCGACACGACGGCGTGTTCCTTGTGGGCGCCATCCGGCACGAGCACGACCTTGGCGTGACCTAACCTGGGGCGATCAGGTGTCATCGGCGCTACCTCCGCGTTGAAGCGACAGGTGGAGGGCCCCTTCTTCAAGCCCGGGCACGACGCGCAGCTTCATCTCGCCGGCGAGAAGCTCTTCCTCGCGTGTTGTCCGAACAGGCATGCCCGCGGTGTCGGCCGCCAGGCTGAACGGAGCATCGGGAAAGGCACGGGTCCAGATCAGATCTTCGTCGGTAAGGACACCCTCCCAGATCACACGGCCTGAGTCGGTTTCCAGTTCGTACGAGCCAGGCGAGACGTTTCCGAATGTTCCGGTGTCGGTTGACTCACTGAGTTCGATCGTTCCGATCGTCTCCCCGTTCCTGAGCAACTGCAGCGTGACGGTGAAGGTACGGGGTTCCGTTTCTGCGACGTCTACAAACTCGTGCCACAGCATTCGCAACTGCTTGTTCGATTGAATGAGAGCGACGGCGGCGGCGC
>JAJDDS010000688.1 GCA_029260195.1 Phycisphaerae bacterium | reverse complement strand
CCTCGCGAAGTCGTGCAGGTCGACATCACCGTCGGCGTCCATGTCTGCCCAGAGGCAGCCGGGGTCGGTGGGGACGTCGGGGCCGTTGCCGCGTTCGGCGACGCACTCGGCGAAGAAGTAGAAATCGTCGAGATCCAGCGTCCCGGAGCTGTCCCAATCCCCGGAAGAATCGGCGGGCCGCTTGCCCCAGCGGATGTAGTCCCACTCGGCCGTGCTGTCCACGAACGTCTTCTTCGCCCGAAAACTGATCTTCGGGTTGAAGGACGGGTACGCACCCTCGGGAACCCCTTGATCCACCATCACACCGTCGATGTAGAGCACGTACAACTCGCTCCCGAAGAGCTCCAGCCGATACCCGTGCGGGACTCCCGGTTCGATTTCAACGAACGCGCTCGGGATCGTGACATCACGATTGAATCTCACGAGATCGCGCGAGATCGTAAAGCGATAGTTCACGGGTCCCTGCGAACCTGCGGACACGGTCGCGGGTGCCTGCCACGGAATCTCCGATTGATCGCCGTCGGTGACCATCCGGAAAGCGAGAAAGAAGTCGTCAACTCCGACAAGATCGCTGAGCGAGCGAATGAGGCTGGATTGTTGGCCCTCCGGCGGGTCGGTCCATTCGCACCACTCGACGCGCTGGAAGAAAACCCCGCCGTTCACCCACTCCGGCGTATCACAGAAGTTCTGCTGGACCTCCCATCCGTCCTCGGTCGGAAGGAGGTCGCACTCATATGAGACCGCTTGTGCAACAACGCCGCCCGCGCTCGAGAGCACGATCACCGCCGCGCGTTTCACGGACATGACAGCGACTCCAATCGGGACAACGTGTGACGTGTTCTCGCAACCGTTGCGGCACCGGAACACACGTTAGAATTCTATCGAAAGGACATGAAAAATGTCAAGCATGAACACATTACGAAAACGCGGCTTCGTAGCCGCACTCGCCGCCGGGACGTCGCTGGGCTTCTCCGCGAGCCCTGCTTCGGCCGGCGGAAAAACGTGCGTCCAGGACGGCGCGGACACGACCAAGGTCTGCGTTGAATGGAGCCTCGTCGCCGACCCTGATGAAATCACGGATTTCACGGTCAATTTCGCGGACGCGTCAAACCCCGACATTGAGCTGATTACAGGCAACCTCGGTTGGATTGTCTCCTCTGAGGTCGTGAGCAGCGGAAATCCCGCGAACATCGGCGACCTCAGCCTCGCACCGGACGATCTCGCCGACGATTTCGAAGTTAAGATCGCCAACGGCTCCGGGGCCGGAGCGGCGGACGTTGGTTCGATCATCCTGACTGCCACGAGTTTTACCGGTTACTCGCTCCTTGAGGGCGGGTCGATTAGTGGAGACCTCACGGGCGACCTGACCCTCGTTTCGGACAGCGGCGGAACGGGCGGAACGTCCTCCGGATTCACCATCGACGGGGCCGCCAAGGGCAACATCACGATGGAGGACGGCGCCGGCTTCACGATCGGCGGAGCCTACGCGCCGGGTACGATCTCGGAGAAGATCGACGTGGCGGGCATCACGAGCGGGACGATGAAGATCGGGTCGGTGGCGGCGCAGCGGATCGACGCCGGTGCGATGTCGGGCGGGATCCTTCAGATCGACGGCGATATCGACGGCGTGGGCGTGGCGCCGCAATGCACGTTCTACATCACCTCGATGGTGTCGAGTTCGTCGCTGCGCGGCGCGTACACGCAGACCGCCGGATCGTTGACGATCGAGGCCGCCGTGATCCTGTCGGGCGATCTGGCCTCCGGCTGCACGATTGACTTCTCGAACGCGAAGCTGGCGAACGCGTCGATCTCAATGGGTCCTCTCGGGCAATACGACCTGGTGGGCGATCTTTTGGTCTACGAGTGGTTGTCGTCCAGCGTATTTCTGGGAGACGATATCTCGGGTGACGTTACCATTACGTCGGATTTCGCGCCTCAGTCATTCCTGCTCAAGGGCGATTTGTCCCCCGCCGGAACGATCGACATCGGGGGCGATTTCACCTCCGGTACAATTGACGTGGAAGGTGATATTCTCGGGGACATTCTCGTCGCTAGCGACATGGACGGGGATGTCAACACCGACGGCAAACTCGGCAGCCCCCCGGCCGCATCCTCGTCGACGGGCTGGGTACCGGGGACGTCACCATCGGTACCGAAACGGTGAGCGGGTCGCTGATCCGCATGCTGGACGGACTCAGCAGCACCGGAAGTGTTTCGGTGAACACCAGCGGCGGCGCCTTTCACGCCAACGGCAACATGCACTTCGGACCCATCAGCGGCGTCCCACCGCTTGGCGACGTGACCTTTGACGGGCTGGTGCTGATTGACGGCGACCTTGAGTCGCGGGTGGGTGTCAACGGCTGTCACGACCCAGCCGATACGCTGGACATCTGCATCTGCGGTGACAACAACGGCTCGGTCACTGTCAGGCAAACCGGTTGCGATCCACTGATTTCGTCACCGATTTGGGAATGCCCGAGCGGGACGTGCCCGTAGGGGCGCTGTGATCGGGAGTACCACGGAGGACGGGGCGGGCAGGTAGCCCGCGGATGGACGTGTTCCGTGACACACGAATCGCGCGGGGGGCCGGAGGATCGGCTCCCCGCGCTCTCGCGCGCGGACGAGGAGTGCATTCCAATCCGGGCAGCGGCGCTGTGCACCGTGGGCATGCGTCGCGACCCGTCATCCCCCCCCCGCCGTTTCGGCCTCCCCCCTGCTACTCCGAGTGTGTCGAGGGATCCAGCCGCGAATAGAGCATCATCAAGATTCCTCGCTGCGCTCGGAATGACAAAGGGCAGCCTTGTCGGGTCCGGGGATGGGAGTAGACTATCAAACACGCACCGGTGTATCGGGTTCCAAGGAGTGCAGATTCATGAGTGATTCACAGCCCATTATGTCGTCGATGGTTGAAACGCGGGAGTTCCCCCCGCCGGACGGCTTCGCACGTGCCGCCCACATCAGCAGCCTCGACGAATACGAGCGCATGCATCGCCGATCGATCGAGGAGCCGGAGGCGTTCTGGGCGGAGATTGCGGAGGGGTCTCACTGGTTCAAGAAATTCGACAAGGTGCTCGAGTGGGACCGCCCGTTTGCCAAGTGGTTCGTCGGCGGCAAAACCAACGTCGCGTACAACTGCCTCGACCTGCAGATCGAACGCGGTCGCGGCGACCACACAGCCATCCTGTGGGAAGGCGAGCCGGGCGACACGCGGACGCTGACCTACCGTGAACTGCACGCCGAGGTGTGCAAGTTCGCCGGCGGACTCAAGAAGCTCGGCGTCAAGAAGGGTGATGTGGTTACGCTGTACATGCCGATGGTTCCCGAACTGACCGTGGCCATGCTGGCGTGTGCCAGAATAGGCGCTCCGCACAGCATCATTTTCGGCGGGTTCAGCGCGACCGCCATCGCCGATCGCGTGCATGACGCCGACAGTCGGATCATCGTCACGGCTGACGGTGGGTGGCGGCGCGGCGGGGTCGTCCCGCTCAAGGACAACGTCGACGAAGCCGTCGAGCGATGCCCGTCGGTGCAAGCGGTCGTGGTGCTCAAGCGATGCGAGAATGATGTCAAGTGGGACGAGCGTCGGGATCACTGGTGGAGCGATGTGGTGGCGGCGCAGCCGGACTCGTGCACCGCGGAGCCGTGTGACAGCGAGGATTTGCTGTTCATCCTCTACACGTCGGGCACCACGGGTAAGCCGAAAGGCATTATGCAC
>JAJDDS010000687.1 GCA_029260195.1 Phycisphaerae bacterium | reverse complement strand
GTCGCATGACACACCTCTCCCGTTGCGGTCCGGAGGGCCACTCGTGGCGCGGGCGTGGGCGTGGTTGGGTCGGGGGGGCCGTGGGCTGTCGCCTGCCCTGGGCCACCCGGACCCGGCGTGGATGTCTTTTGCCGCGCGCGGTATCGCGTGGAGGCGGTCCGCGGTATGCTGGGGGGCGATGAAGAACTCGAAACTAACTGGGGGGGGCGTGAAAGAGGCGGAGCGCCCGCCGCGACAGTTCACCGTCGAAGAAGCGAATAGGGCGCTGCCGCTCGCCCGGCGAATCGTGGCGGACATCGTCCAGCATTTCGGCCCGTTCGATGAGTTGCAACAGCAGCGCGTCGCGGGCAGCGCGCCGGCGCGGCGCAATGAGGGCGACGAACTCCACCGGGAGATCGAAGCCGCGGCAACGCGTTTGAACGATCTGATCGCGGAGCTCCGGCAAATCGGTTGCGAGTTGAAGGACCCGCGCATTGGCTTGATCGATTTTCCGGCTGTCCATGAAGGGCGCGATGTGCTGTTGTGCTGGCGTGATGGTGAGGAGAAAGTCGGGTTCTGGCACGAAGTGCACACGGGGTTCCCCGGCCGGCGACCGATTGCCGAACTCGCGGATTCGAAGGACTGACCGAAGCTCACGCGTCGGTCTGATCGGAACCGCCGAGGATGGCGGTCTCGTCGATCTCCATAATCCCGTCCTGCCCCCAGGTCCATCGCGCGTCTCCGATCCATCGCACGGCTGCCAGCATCCCGGCGTGTTCGCAGGAGGCGACCAGCAGGGCATGGTCGTCGCAATCGGCCATCGGCGTTCCGAACGCGGTTGCGGGGATGCGGTCGGCGATGGCGCGGGTGTATTGAGACTCAACGGTCTGCCGGAACCCCACTTCGTGTCGCAGCCGCTGCTCCAAACGCATGCACCACAGGACTGCCTCGACTTCGGCGGACTTTAACGCCACAGCCGACCCGCACTTGAACTCGTGTTCGGAGCTGAGCGATGCAAAGTGGGGGGGGTTTTGTGGGTCCGCGCCGCGGAACATCCAGCAGAATACGCAGTGCTGCCCCCACGCCTCGTGCAGGCGAAGGTGCACCTCGGGCGTGCTGCGGGATCGAATCGTGCGGAAATAGATGAGCGATTCCCGGAACTCGGTGACGGGTCCGGGCGAGGGTGTTTGAATCTCGTGTTCGGAGACGGGGTTTCCCCGGCGACGTGCCTCGGCGGTGCGGAGTAGGGCGACGTTGGCCTGCGTCACGATGGCCATGCCCGCGACGTCGGCGCGTGACCGCGGGGTCGGTTGACTCGGGTCCACGACGTTGAGTCGATTCGTTTTCACCGTTCGCCTCGGGAAGCGGGTGGTATCGGGTCTTCATTGCACGACAAGTGTGCTATTGTGCCATCATGGCGTCCCATCCGCACGCGCCAAAGACCCAAGACGCGGAGAGGTTCCATCCGGCTGGCGTGGGGGGGGTTGAATGCCTATGATGGTGGTTTCCGAACGGCATCGAGCTTGTCATGGACTTGTACGATCAACACATTCACTCGAAGCACTCGTTCGATTCCCAAGCGGAGCCAGCGCACAGCGTGCTTCGCGCCATTGAGTACGGACTGGCGGGCGTTTCCTTCACGGAACACTACGACACCCATCCCGATGAGCGCGACGGGTGCGTGTATGACCACGCGGCGTACAGCGCCACGATCAATCGTCTTCGCGATCGGTTCGGCTCATCCGTGCGCGTGGGCAAGGGGATTGAGGTTGACTATCAGGCTGAGAATATGCCAGCGATTGTGGATTTTTTGGACGGGGGTGGGTTCGACATCGTTCTGCTGAGCGTTCACTGGTCCAAGGGTAAGCCGATTCACCAGGAGGCTGCATGGGATGGATTGGATCCGTCACGTGTCACGCGCGACTATCTGGTTTCGGTGCTCGATGCGGTGCGCCATTGCGAGCGATTGCAGCGAGGGCGTTCGCCGATCTTCAACGTGCTGGGTCATCTCGATTTTTGCAAGCGGTATTCGAAGCGTTTCGCGGGCGTGGTCTGCGTGGATGAGCACTTGGACGTGGTCGACGAGATTCTCGTGTCATGTTTGGAATCGGGGCTGATCCCGGAAGTGAACACGTCGACGCTTCGCAACGACATGCCCGACCCCATGCCGGGCGCGGCGGCGGTGCGCCGATACGCCGATCTCGGGGGCAGGATGATGTCGCTGGGTTCCGACGCGCATCGGGCGACGCAGGTATCCGCGAATTTTGACTTGGCGCTCTCCATTTTGCGCGCGGGGGGTATCGAGAAACTGGCTGTGTTTCACGACCGTCGCGCTAGCGTCGAACCGATCGGCGGGGCGAATTCGGAATGCGGGATGTCGAGTTTGGAATGACCGGGGGCGTGGAAAGCGTCTGGGGGCGGGGTCTGGCCTGTGACTTTGATTCTTGGGGCAATGGTCACCAGTGGGGATCGGGTTGCGACCGATACATACGGTGTGTACAATCCTGAGGCGTTGGATTCCCACTGGCGCGCCTTTTTGAGTTTCGGGCGACGTTTCCCTCCTGTCGCAGGTTTTAGGAGTGATTTGTGATGTCTAGGCTTGCGGACAAGTCCATTTTGATCGTTGACGACGACCCGGATGTTGTGAACGCGTTGCGCACGGTATTCGCGGGTTGCGGAGCTACGGTCACGACTGCGGCGGACGGTAATGAGGCGCTCGAGCGCGCGGCAACGGATTCGCCGGACCTTGTGGTGTTGGATGCGATGCTGCCGAAACGTAGCGGTTTCCTGGTGCTTGAGAAGTTGAAGGGCGGGAAGGCGAGCGATGGTCCTCGGGTTATTATGATTACGGGGAACGAGGGCAAGCGGCATCAGACTTGGGCGGAAAGCCTCGGCGTTGATGGGTACCTGACCAAGCCGTTTCGGATGGACCGTCTGATGGAGTCGGCGGAAGCTCTGCTTGGCGTGGCGGACTGAGGGGCTGGGGCGTTTGCGGGGGAAACGGGGGAGGGGGGACGTGCCGCAGGCGGCACGGCAAAACGGGGCGGGAGTGGGAGGGATCAACGGATCGAGAGATCGGGTGGTTTTTGGGCGCCAGGGGCTTTCGGACGGTATATTCACGCGGTTTTGTGCGGTTTCTGTGCGTGTTGAGGGGTGGATCTGGGTGGGAATATGGACTTGCAGTTGTGGTGCGGGGTTGCGTTGGTGGCGGAGGGGTGGTAGTGTCCGCCGTTCCTGGCCGGGCTGACGGGTGTGGATCACGGTGGTCTGCGGGTGTCGGTCGGTGCCGGAATGACGGCGGAATATTGGAAGGTTGGCTGGCGACGGGATGATGACACCTGAGGCGAAGACAACGATTGTTGAAACGTATCGTCACCATGACGGAGACACGGGTTCACCCGAGGTCCAGGTGGCGTTGTTGACGACGCGAATCCGGGAGCTGACCGAGCACCTGAAGGTCCACAAGAAGGACCATTCGTCGCGTCGGGGCCTGCTAAAGATGGTCGGTCGCCGCGCGAGCCTTTTGAAGTACCTGGCGGCCAATGACCGCCAGCGTTACAAAGACGTGATTGGGCGACTCGGCCTGCGCAAGTAGCGCGGGAGTTTCCGCGGTTTCGATCGGCGCTCGCGTGCATTTCCCGCCCGCGCGAGACGATGGCTGCATGTTGTGGAGGTGAACTCCGCGACCAACCTGTAGCGTGCGAACATCAGACCTTCTCGAATTGTTCACAAACGAATATTTGGACGTCGTGGTAATGTCGGAGTGCATTCGGACGTGATGGGTGCGCTGTTGTGTCGGTGTGGGTAGAAATGACGGAAGAAAGAAAAATGGAAGCAGTATCAGTAGAACGAGAAATCGGCGGAAGGACGTTGAAGATCGAGACCGGGAAGATCGCCAAGCAGGCATCGGCTTCGGTCATTGTGACGTACGGTGAGACGACGATTCTCGCCACAGTGGTGACGTCGAATCCCCGTCCGGGGATCGACTTTTTCCCGATGACGGTCGATTACCGGGAGAAGATTTACGCGGCGGGCAAGTTCCCGGGCGGGTTCTTCAAGCGTGAGGGGCGTCCGACGAACAAGGAGATTCTGACGGCGCGAATGATCGATCGTCCGGTTCGCCCGCTGTTCCACGAGGCGTTCAAGAACGAGGTGCTGATCCAGGTGATGGTGCTCTCGACGGATCAAGAGAATGACCCGGACATCCTGGCGATGGTCGGCGCGTCCGCCGTGCTGAACCTCGCGGAGGTTCCGTTCACCACCCCGCTGGGGGCTGTGCGGATCGGGTATGTGGACGACAAGTACGTCGTCAACCCGACCGAATCGGAGATGGAATTCAGCACGATGGAGATGGTGGTCGCGGGTCATCAGACGGCGGTCAACATGATCGAGGTGGGGGCGGGTGAGCTGTCGGAGGATGTGATCGCCGACGGCGTCGCGCTGGCGGCTGAGAACATCAAGATCGTTGCGGAGATGATCGCGGAGTTGACGAAGAAGTGCGGCAAGCCAGTCACGTGGGAGCCGCCGGAGGCTAAGGGTGACCTGATCGGGTCGGTGCGCCATCACGCCGAGGCGCGGATACGCGAAGCCCGAAAAATCGTCGGCAAGCAGGATCGCAAGGCTGCCACGAAGGAGATTTGGAACGAGACGGTCGAGAAGTTTTCGCCGTCTGAGGATGCTGAATACACCCCGGACGAGGTCAAGGGCGCCCTTGATGAAGTGACGGGCGAGATCGTGCGGGACATGATTTTGAAGGACGACATGCGTTCGGATGGCCGCGCCCCGGGCGATCTTCGTGAGATCATCTGCGAGGTTGGCGTTTTGCCTCGGGTGCATGGCTCGGCGCTGTTCACTCGTGGTGAGACGCAGGCGTTGGTAGTGACCACGCTTGGTACGTCCCGCGACGAGCAGATTGTGGATGGGTTGACCGAAGAGTTCAGCAAGAAGTTCAACCTGCATTACAACTTCCCGCCGTTCTGCGTCGGTGAGGTTCGTCGCGTCGGGGCGGTGAGTCGTCGTGAGATCGGGCACGGAGCGCTGGCGGAGAAGTCGCTGGAGCGCGTGTTGCCGTCGCCGGATGATTTCCCTTACACGACGCGTCTAAGCTCGGAGATCATGGAGTCGAACGGATCGAGCTCGATGGCGTCGGTGTGCGGCGGCACGCTGGCGTTGATGGATGCGGGTGTTCCGATACGCCAGCCGGTTGCGGGGATCAGCATCGGGATGGTTCACGAGAAGGACAACTACAAGCTGCTCGTCGATATCCTTGGCGAGGAGGACCATTTCGGCGACATGGACTTCAAGGTAGCGGGGACACAGCGCGGGATCACCGGCGTGCAGCTCGACCTGAAGATGAGCGGTATCACGGACAAGCAGATTCGTGAGACGTTGGCGATGGCCAAGGAGATTCGGCTGAAGATTTTGCGGACGATGCTCGACACGATCCGCCGCCCCCGACCGGAGATCAGCGAGTATGCTCCGCGGATTCTGACCATCAAGATCAATCCGGAGAAGATCGGAAAGGTGATCGGACCGGGCGGTAAGGGTATCAAGGGCATCGAGGCGACGACCGGCGCGAAGGTGGACATCGAGAATGACGGCACGATCCATGTGTCGTCGATCAACGCCGAAGCGGCTCAGCGTGCCCGCGAGATGATCGAAGCCGTCACCGAGGAAGTTAAGATCGACAAGATCTACTCGGGGCGGGTGACGAGTGTGAAGGACTTCGGAGCGTTCATCGAAGTCGTTCCCGGTCAGGACGGGCTTTGCCACGTCAGCGAGTTGTCTGACGGGTACGTGAAGCAGGTGTCCGACGTATGTGCGATCGGTGACGAGCTTCGGGTGAAGGTCATCGCGATCGACAACCAAGGCCGGATCAAGCTGTCCCGCAAGGCGGTTCTCATCGAGGAGAGCGGTGGCGGGAACGGGCAGGATTCGGACGACTAACCCCAACGCAAGCCCGCGCGTCGCGGATGGCATTCCCGTGGCGCGTGGTTTGACGATACGGACGGAGGTCGGCATGGCGCGGCGCGTGGTCGCTGCGGTGCCGACATGCGTCGTTTCACGCCGAGGGCGTCGGGTTACTATTTTCGGAGGTCGATCGGCTGGGCGGTGGAGGGTGACGCGTCGATCCGCGAGCCGCGTGTCGCGACACGGTCGGGTTCTCCGCGCCGCCGGCCCGCGACCGCCAGCCTCGCGTCGTCCTCATGGCTGACGGGGGGCGGGAAAGCGGTAGAATGCAGCGTGATGAGTGACAAGGCATTTGTGCTAATTGTGGAGGATGCGGCTGATCGCGCGGAGTCGATCGTGCGTAGCCTGTCGCGCTCGGGTCACGCCTGCAAGGTAGTGTCGGGGAGCGATGAGGCGATGGCGAGTATGCGCCAGCGTCCGCCCGATGTGATTGTGAGCGAGCGGGATCTGGGTGCCGCCGCGAACGGGTTCGATCTCGTTCGTCTGGCGCGGGAGGAGGCGCCGGATACGGAGATCGTGCTGATCACCACGGCTGAGGCTGGGGAGTCGGCGCTGGAGGCGGTCGACGGGGACGGGCGGTCGCTGGAGTATGTGGTTGCACCGATTGACGCCGACGAACTGCGTCGGAAGGTTGACCGGGCGGTGCAGCGGGCGATGACCGCCCGGCGCGAACGGCTGATGCACGAGCAACTCGGTCGTGCGTTCAGTTTCGAGGGGATGATCGGTTCGGGTGACGCGTTGGCTCGTGAGATCAAGCGGCTGACGAAACTGGCGCCGACGAAGTGTACGGTGTTGATCGTGGGGGAATCGGGGACGGGGAAGGAAATGGTGGCGACGGCGATTCACAAGCAATCGACGCGAAGCGGGAAGGCGTTCGTTCCGATCAACTGTGCGGCTCTGAGTGAGAATCTTTTGGAGAGCGAGTTGTTCGGGCATGTGAAGGGTGCGTTCACGGGCGCGGTGGGGGATCGCAAGGGGCTTCTGGAAGCGGCGGACGGCGGGACGATGTTTCTGGACGAGATCGGGGACATGCCACTGTCGATGCAAGCGAAGCTGCTGCGGACGCTGGAGGGTGGCGAGGTCAAGCGTGTGGGTGCCAACGACGTTCGTCATGTCGACGTGCGTTTTGTGGCAGCCACGCATCGCGATCTATGGCAGCGGTTTGAGTCGGGCGATTTTCGGGAGGACTTATTTTATCGTTTGCACGCTCAGGGGGCGATTCGCATTCCGCCGCTGCGGGAGCGGCGCGAGGACATCGCGTTGTTGGTGGATCACTTCATTCGAATGGGCAACGAGGAAAACGGCCGGTCGGTCATTGGGGTGACGGCTGAGGCGCTGCGGAAGCTGACGAACCAGAGCTGGCGGGGGAACGTGCGGGAGCTGAAGTATGTGGTCGAGCGGATGGTGATCGAAGCCGATCACGACATGCTCGACGTCGAAGATCTTCCGGACAGCGTTCGGGGCAGCACGGACCTCGTTCCGGTGGGTCTGCCGAGTCTGGCGGGTTTGAGTATGGCGGACGTCGAGAAAATTCACATCCTCAACACGCTGAAACTGACGGGTGGTAACCGTGAGAAGGCCGCGAGCATACTCAAGATCGGCGCGCGGACCCTGTACCGGAAGCTCAAGGACTACGGGATTACGTGAGGGGTGGCGTCCCAATTCGGGGGGTGGCGCGGTGCACGGAGCGCATGCGTCGTGCCGTGTCATGTCGAGCCGTTCGGCGGCGCTGGGGAGAGGGTCCGTGGATGGCGTGTCGGCAAGATTTCTCGCTTTGCTCGGAATGACGCGGGGGCGCGGGATGGCGAAGGCGCTGGGGATGGGCTAGACTTCGCCAGTTGTCTGGTGGTGGGCGCTGGACGGATGTGGGATGATTCGCAAGCTCTTGTGGTGCCCTACGTCGCGGTGGAGGACTGACGATTTGTGGTTGCCCGAGGGGGCGCGGTGAGCGAGCGGGATGAAGTTCAGCCTGATTGACCGGGTGATCGAGATCGAGCCGGGCAAGCGCATCGTCGCAGCTAAGGCGGTCAGTTTGGCTGAGGAGTACTTGGCTGAGCACTTTCCGAGCTTCCCGGTGCTCCCCGGGGTTTTCATGCTGGAGAGTATGGTTGAGGCGGCTTCGTGGCTGGTGCGTCGGACGGAGGATTTCGCCCACAGCGTCATCTTGCTTGAATCGGCGAAAGGGGTTACATATAGGAGCTTCGTAGCGCCGGGCCACTTGCTTCGCGTGGAAGTGGATTGTGTGCGCATGGCGTCGGATTCCAGCCGGTTTTCCGGTGTCGGATACTGCGGGGACACGCAAGTAGTCAAGGGTCGGTTCGCTTTGTCGCACCGGAATCTCGCGGATCGGTCCGCCGATGGCGCGGCGGTTGATCGGCGGATCGTCGCGTCTCACAGAGCGCGATGGTCGCTGGTTCACTCGGTGCAGGGCGCGGGCGCACCCGGGGCCGTGAGCGAGCCGAGGCGATAAGATTGCGGCGCGGTCAGCGGGCAAGTTGGAGGTCGATGAATGTCGATGACGATCAATCGAAATGAGGTCTATCAACGGGTGGAAGAGGTTCTGGTAGAAGCGCTCGGCGTGGAACCGGACGAGGTCAGTGA
>JAJDDS010000686.1 GCA_029260195.1 Phycisphaerae bacterium | reverse complement strand
GAGTCGGAGTTGATCCGGGAATTCCTTGGCGCCCCCGATGATATGATCGACTGCCCGACCGAAGCCCAGCGAAAACTATTCGGTCCCAAACGCCGCCGCGTTCCGCGGATGATCGATCTCACCAACCCGACGCTGCTCGGTCCGGTCCAGAATCAAGAGCATTACATGAACGGCGTCGTGGCGCGGCGGAACAACTTCGCCGAGCCCGTCCTCGGATTCCTGGAGGAGTCCTACGCCAAGTTCGCCGAACTGACCGGACGCGATTACGGCTTGGTGAGTCGATACAGAACCGATGACGCTGAGTTCGTCTTTGTTTCGCTGGGCTCGGCTGCGGAAAACATCGAAGCCGCCGTCGATCATTTGCGGGAGACCCGCGGCGCGAAGGTCGGTTCGATTCACGTCAACGTGCTTCGCCCATTCCCGTCGGCGGCGATCGTCGACGCACTGCGCGGCAAGAGGTCCTGCATCATCCTCGAACGCACGGACGAGCCGCTATCGGGCGACAACCCGCTGGCGCGCGACGTGCGCACGGCCTTGACCAAATCCTACATTCACCCGGGGTTCCCCCATCGCGAGGGGTACCCGGTGATCAAGCACGCCGAAGTGCCGCGTAATTTCACCGGTGTCTATGGGCTGGGATCGCGCGACTTCAGGCCCGAGCACATCATCGGAGCCTACGAGTTCGTCGCCGAAGGGCGCAAACGACAGGACGGCAAGGGCGCCGCGGAAGGCGTGACGTTCTTCAATCTCGGCGTGGATCATCCCTACGCCGTGACGTCGGACGAAACCCCGCCGTTACTTCCCAAGGATGCGATCGCGGTGCGCCTGCACTCGATCGGGGGATGGGGGATGATCACGACCGGCAAGAACCTGGGCGAGATCATCGGCAATTTCGGCGACTACATCGCCAAGCGGGACAAGCGGTACGATGAGTTCGGCCGGCTTCAGGAAGTGGTGCACGTCAGCGCCAATCCGAAGTATGGCTCCGAGAAGAAGGGCGCGCCGACGAACTACTTCCTCGTTGTCGCGCCCGAACGCATCCGGGTCAATTGCGACTTGCGTCATGTGAACGTGGTCCTGTGCTGTGATCCGAAGGCGTTTACGCACACCAACCCGCTGTCCGGTATGACCGAAGGCGGGGCGTTCGTCTGGGAATCCGACGAGACGCCCGAACGAGCCTGGCAGCGCATACCGATTCGCTTCCGGCAGGACATCATCGACAGAGACATTCGCCTTTTCATTCTTCCGGGATTCGAGATCGCCCGAAATGCAACCCCGCGCCCGGATCTGCAACTTCGTATGCAGGGCAACGCCTTCCTCGGGGCGTTCTTCCGAGTCTCACCCTTCCTCGAGAACAACCGCATCGAGCACGATCACTACCGCGAGATGGTGCACCAGCAGTACAAGAAGAAATTCGGCCGATTCGGAGACGCCGTCGTCGACGCCAACATGCAGGTCATGACCGACGGCTTCGAGCGCCTCCGCGAAGTGCCCCACGGACCCGTCGACGAGCCGGACACTTCCAGCATGCGGGGTCTGCCGCTGCTTCCCAATGAGGCGGAGTCCGGCGGAAATGGCTGGTGCGATCGGTGCGCGGCCCCGGCGGAGCAGCCCGAGCGCGCGTCCGTGTTCCAGGTGAAGACATTCGATGCCGAATTCCGGGCCGGTCTGGAATACCATCAGCCGGCTTCAACGCTGGCGTCGGTGGGTGTGATGGCCACCGCGACCGGGGCGACGGCGTCGAAGTACGTCGCCCGGCGCGAGACACCGGTGTTCATCGCGGAGAACTGCACGCAGTGCATGGAGTGCATCGCAGCCTGCCCGGACACAGCCCTCCCCAACACCGCCCAGGATATTGGCACTGTTTTGTCGACCGCGGTGCGACATTACGTGACTGACGCGGACGAACGCGAGAAGCTGTTCGCCGCCTTGTCGGACGTCGAGACGCGGGTGCGCGAGAACATGCTCGGCAACGTCAAAGCCAAGGAGCTTCGACCGTTCAAGGATATCGTCCGGCAGGAGATCGGCGCGATCGCGAACGTCTCCGACGATGCCAAAAACCAACTCTTCTCAATCGTCGACATCCTCCCGCTCGCCTACTCGAAGACCCACGCCATTTTCTCGAGCAAAGAGAAGAAGGCAGTGGGCGGCGGCGGTCTATTCGCCATTTTTGTGTCCGATCTGTGCAAGGGCTGCGCGGAGTGCGTCACCGAGTGCGGCAGTCACGAAGCCCTCCGCATGGAACCCGACAGCGAGAAGCTCAACACCCTTTACGCCTCGACGCACGGGTTCTTCGATCTTCTTCCCGACACGCAGCAGAAGTTCCTTGGGCTCTACGACGACGAGAGCCCGCAAGACTCCAAGGCCGCAGCCTTGCGCAACCACCTGATGGTGCGGCGCAACTACGAGGCCCTCGTGTCCGGTGACGGAGCCTGTGCGGGGTGCGGTGAGAAGAGCGTGCTCCGCGCGATCGCCACGCTCACCGAAGCCTACCTGCGGCCGATATATCATGCGAAGGCGGACCGTCTTCGCGCCAAGGCCGATCGGATGGAACGGGAGGGAATCGGCCGTCTTGCGCGTCTCGCGGAGCAATCCCCCGAGCGATACGAGCTGTTCAGGAAGTCCATCGCCCACCTCGTCATGGGCCTCGGCGGCGATAGCGACGAGGACACGCAAGCGCGCATCGAGAACCACGGCCCGATCGCCGACGAGGACATCGTCCGCGCGGTCATCGGTGTCATGCGGCAGGATGCCTTCAATCACAAGGACCTGCAATCTGTGGACGGCCGACTTGCGAACGGCATGTCCGTGATGGCCATGGGCGCGTGCACCGGATGCAACACGGTCTACGGCTCGACGCCGCCGAACAATCCGCACCCTTACCCGTGGATGAACTCGCTGTTCCAGGACGGTGCCACCATCTCGTGGATCATGGGCGAGAGCTTCATCATGGACCACGCCCGCCGGTCAGTGATCCCCGAGCGGTTGGCTGACGCACTCCTCGACGGCGACACCTTCGGCGAGACCGACTACTTCGACCTGACCCACATGACCGACGCCCTCATGACCGATCAGGAAATCCACGAGTTGCCCAAGGTCTGGGCGGTCGGCGGCGACGGCGGATTTGGTGACATCGGCTTTCAAAACGTATCCAAGGTCGTTCTGCAGAACCGCCCGAACGTCAAACTGCTCATGCTCGACACACAGGTGTACTCCAACACCGGCGGTCAGAACTCTGACTCGTCGCCCGCTCCCGGTGGATTCGACATGAACCAACTCGGGGCAGCCACCCAGGGCAAGCTCGTCGAGAAGAAGGGTCTCGCGGAAATCTTCACGTCCGGACACGGCTCGCCGATGGTGGGCCAGATTTCGATGGCAAACGCCGCCAAGCTGTACAAATTCATCCTCGACGCTCTCGATTATCGCGGCACCGCGTTCATGCAGTGTTTCACCACGTGTCAGCCGGAGCACGGCGTCGGCGACGACATGGCCACCGTGCAGGCCAAGCGCATCCGCGACTCCCGCGGTATGCCGGAGTTCATCTTCAATCCCGCCGCCGGCGAGACTTATCCCGACGCCTTCGACCTCAAGGGCAATCCAGATCCGAAGGCCGACTGGTGGACCGCGAAGTTCCCCGTTACCAAAGACTCGTACCGATTCACCGTCGCCCACTGGGCTGCCACCGAGGCACGCTTCCGCCGCCATTTCAAGCGCATCGAGGACGAGGAAGCCGCCGAACTCGTCCACCTCGACGACATGCTCCTCCGCATCACACAGAACGACGTGGTCCGGCGCCGATTCCTCGACCAGACACACCGATCGTTCATTCCCGACTTCGGCGTCTACATTCATGCCGACGTCGGCGACGGAAAACCACGCACGCTGACTCTCTCCAGGCAGATGGTCCTCTTCTGCGTCGAACGGCGCAAGTCTTGGCGCATGCTCCAGAGCAAAGCCGGCATCGAGAACGCCGAATGCGAGGCGCAGCACGACCTCCTCGCCAAGGTCGACGACGGGGACATCCCGCTCGAGCAGTTGCTGACCGGCGCGGTGGACCTCGTCGAACAGGAAACGCGGGCACGCCAGACCGCAGCTGCGAAGTGAAGTCCCGAGTAGCGCGCGCCGATCGGCGCGACCGACGTGCGGTGAAAACGTCATGATCCTGCGGGCGAAGTACCTGATCCCCGTAGATCGCCGACCGATCAAGGACGGTGCCCTCAGGATCGAGCGCGGCGCCATCGCCGAGCTTGGACCCGCGCGGAAATCCCACGATACGGACCTCGGGCCGGTACTCGATCTCGGCGCCGCCGCCATTCTCCCCGGACTTATCAACGCTCACACACACCTCGAACTGACCGCGCTCGAGGCCAAGACTCCTCCGGACGACGATTTCTTCGGATGGTTGGAGCGACTTCGATCCGCCCTTTACGCGACGAATGATGTCGAACGCGTCTTCGCGGACGCAGCCCGCGATGGCGCTCGGCGTTCGCTCGAAGCCGGCGTCACCACCGTCGGCGACATCACCTCCCGTCCCTCCGCCGTCCGCCCGATTCTCCACCATGGACCGCTGCGCGTCGTCTCCTTTGGCGAGGTCATCGCCACCGGAACGATCCGAGATCGCCTTGCGGAACGATTGCAGGCTGCCATCGACGGGTCCGACGCATCGGATGACCTGTCCATCGCCGTCTCGCCCCACGCTCCCTACACGATCGAAACAGACGGCGTCCGCGCTTGTGTCGAGTCCGCCGAACTCGGCAATTTTCGGATGTGCATGCATCTGGCGGAAACGCGCGACGAGGCACGCTTCACCGAGCACGGCGACGGACCCGTGCGCGATTACTTGCGGCGCCTCGGCCTGTGGGATGAGGTCATCCGCTGCCCCGCATTGACGCCGATCCCGTTCGCCCATGCCTGCGGGTTGCTCAACGACCGTACCATTCTCGCCCATTGCAACTACGTGTCCGATCGCGACATCGAACTGATGGGCGCTTCCGGCGTTCACGTCGCCTACTGCCCGCGCACGCACCACGCATTCAACCACGACCCGCACAGGTTCCGCGACATGCTGGCAGCTGGTGTCAACGTCTGTCTCGGCACCGACAGCCTCGCGTCCAATCCCTCGCTATCGATCCTCGCTGAACTGCGATTCCTGCGCCGCCGGCACGCCGACGTTGACGGCGCGGCGCTTCTGGAGATGGCCACCGTCCGCGGCGCCCGCGCGCTCGGCCTGC
>JAJDDS010000685.1 GCA_029260195.1 Phycisphaerae bacterium | reverse complement strand
TCGACATCGAGCTGGTCGACCTGTGCTTGGAGGCTGGCTGCGGCCGCTTCGGCGCGGATGAGCTGTTGTCGGTAGCGGCGGTCGTCGATGCGGACGAGGACCTGGTCCTCCTCGACGATCGAGCCGTCCTCGATTTCGCGGGCGACGTCGGTGACGACGCCGACGACCTCGGCAGCGAGGATGACGTGGCGGTCGGCGCGCGCGGTACCGTATCCGGTGAATCGCTCGAGGATGTCCTCGGGGGCGACCGCCTGCACGGTGACCATCGGTGGCGGGGGCGGGTCTGCCGCGTGTTCCGCGTCTGGTTTTGTGTGGTGAAGCCAACCCGCGATGGCGATCGCCCCGCCGATGAGCAGCGCGATCAGGAAGAGCGAAAGGATGAGGCGTCTGAGGAACATTGGCTCGTTCGATTCATGGTAACATCAGTGTGGACGTCGGTCGCGCGCGTCAAATCACACGACCCGTCTCACGCCGGGCTCGGTCGCCGGCGACATTTGCATGGTAACTACCGCCATGACGGAGGCAAGGCCTGCGCGGACTGCGCAAAAACACCTCGTGCAATGTTGTCGGACATTGTGCCGCCGCATGCTGACCGCCCCGGGCTACGTGAAAGCGCGATGCGCGGCACCCGATGTAGCCCTAGTGCTCCATTACATGTACGTTGATGGGTACAAGCCGATTGGGTGCCATGGCCAAGCGTAGCGCGGCCATGCTGCTTTGGCCTGGAGAGGAATGCCCGCGCCTTCGGCTTGGGCATGGCACCCATGCATCACTTGATCTGTCACGGAGCACTAGGGTTGATGGTAGTCGACGTCTTCGGTACGGCGGCGGTCGCGGCGGGCGAAGGCGCGGGCACCTTCAATGACGATGCCAACGCCGGTGAGGAGCAAGGCGCCGCCGACGGTGAGGAGCAGATGCTGATCGTCGCCGTAGAACCCGACGAGTTTCTCGATGATGGCAATGAATGTGCTGATGAGCATAAACACAGCCGGCAGTCCGGTGAAGAACGGATAGCGCCCTCGCTGGTGAATGTAGAGGGTGACCACCAGCAGCGTTAGACCGGCGAGCAGTTGGTTCGTGATACCGAAGAGCGTCCATAACGCCAACCCGGCTGGTTTTCCGTCGATTCTGTAGAAAGCGAAGAAGCAGATGGCTGCGACGGCGATGGCGGTGGCGAGGAAGCGGTTGTTCAGGATCGGAATTCGGAGGGACGCGCCGATTTCAGAGACGTTGAAGCGTAAGAGGCGCGTGGCGGAGTCGAGCGTGGTGAGGGCGAACGAGACGACGATCACCGCGATGAAAGCCGCCGCCAGGTTCTGGTCGATCCCGAGTGCGCCGATGAAGTTGGCGCAGCCATTAATGAACGCACCGAGCTTGGCGCTGAGTCCGGCTTGGATGGTCGCCCAGTCTTTGTAAGAAGCGTTCCAGGCTTCGATCGAGTCGAACCCGGCGGTGCATGCGAGGACGGCGAGCAACCCGAGCAGCGATTCGCCGATCATGCCGCCGTACGCGATGAACCGCGCATCGGTCTCCTTACCGATCTGTTTGGCGGTCGTGCCGGATGACACGAGTCCGTGGAACCCGCTGGCAGCGCCGCAAGCGATGACGATGAACACGAACGGGAATAACGACGGCGCGCCCTCGGGGTGCGGGTCGATCGGCGGAGCTTGGAAGACGGGCGCCAGGACGAAGAACCCCACATAAGCAGCCGCCAACCCCAGATAAAGCAAGAGCGAGTTCAGGAAGTCGCGCGCTTGCAACAGGCTCCACACGGGCAGGACCGATGCGAGAAAAGCGTAGCCCAGCAGAATCCACGTCCACAACGCCTGCGCGGGCCAGTCGGCTGGGTCGAGACCGACCGTCGGATAGCGCGCCCCAAGCCAGACGAAGAACAACATCAGGACGAAGCCAACGACCGTCGTCGGAGCCAGCGGGAAGTTCCGGCGGTAGAGCAAGAGACCCATGACCATCGCCATGACCATCAGGGCGGCGGATGGGAGTACCGCGGATGGGAACGACGTTGTCGCAGTCGCCAGGTCTTGCGGATCGAAGTCTGGTCCAACGGAGAACAGCTTCGCAATGATGAAAACGAAGACGCCCATCGCCAGTGCGATCCCAAAGAATATGATCGCAAGGAACAAGAACTTGGCGCGGTGGCCAATCACGCCCTCAGCCACCTTGCCGATGGACTGACCCCTGGCGCGCATGGACACCACGAGCGCCCCGAAGTCGTGGACACATCCCACGAAGACGGCGCCGAAGACGACCCAGATCATGGCGGGTACCCAACCCCAGATGACAGCCACTGCCGGTCCGAGCATCGGGGCGAGTCCGGTGATTGACGCGAAGTGATGTCCGAAGAGGACGAAGCGGTTGGTCGGAACGTAGTCGACGTCGTCGCCGAGTTCGTGCGCGGGCGTTCGCCGGTCAGGATCGAGCCGGAAGATTCGCCCAGCCAGGAACTTCGCGTAGACGACGAAACCCAGAGCGTACACGACGAAACACCCAACGACGGCGATCAGCGGATTCATGGGTGAGGATTGTAGGGAGCGGTCTCGCGTCTGTCATCCGACCGTCGCGAACCCAGTGGGTCGGCGGCAACGGAAGCCGCGGGGCGGTAGTCAGTCTTGATCGGTCGTGTCGTCGGCGGCTTCGGATTTGGGCTCGTCGCTGTGAGTCTCGTCTTTGTCGGCGGGGGCGGGACGTCTGACGCCAGCCAGTTCTTCCTGGATGTCGGAGAAGTAGTCTTTGACGGCTTTGTGATACCTGCGCGGAATCTTGGCGCGGTCGATAGCGTCGGTAGCGTCGGACTCGGCTGCGGTGATGATCTCGTGCGCCGTGGGTGAGATTTCACCTTTGTACTGCTCGCCGTCTATGAGGTACTTCCCGATGATGGCGCCTTGGCCGGCGTGTACCTTCTGTTTCTTCTTGACGAAGCTGGTGGCGGTCTGTTGCTCTCGGGCGATGCCGCCGCGACCGTGGCCCATGTTCGGTCCCATGCCGCTACCGCATCCCGCGCCGCCGCACGCGGAACACGTTCCGCCCTTGCAGACGCCCGTACCGTTGCACTGCGAGCACGGTTTGGAGAGGTCGTTTCGGGCGCCTTGGACGTCGGCCATCATGGCGTCGAGCGAATCCATCTCCTGCTCGAGCATCTCGAGATCAGAAAGTTGACCAGCCGCACCGCTCATGGCGCTGGAGGCTTGTCCGGGTTGCCCCGCCGCCATTGCGGACGCAGCCTGCTGCATGGCTTGAGCGAGTTGCTTGGCCATCTGGTCGGCGCCGGATCGCTTTTGCAATTGCTTGGCAATTTCCTGGGCTGCTTGTTGACTGAGCCCTTGCTTCTCGAGTTGCTTTTGAACCTCCTCGATGTCCTTCTGCGTGAGGTTCTTGAGCATGCGCTCGATGTCCTCTTTCTTGATACCGGCTTGGGCGAGCTGATGTTTGAGCTTCTTGTCGTCGGCGAGCGCTTCGAGCTTCTTGGAGAGTTCGTCGAGTTTGCCTTGTAGCTGCTTGGCCTGCGCGGAATCGATGGGGGCCGCGTTGAGTTGCTTTTGCACTTCTTGCATCTGCTCGCGGGCGGTATTGAAATCGCCGG
>JAJDDS010000684.1 GCA_029260195.1 Phycisphaerae bacterium | reverse complement strand
GGCATCCAGTCGTTGAAGTCGCCCGCCAACTGCACAAGCCGCGCTCCTGGCGAATGCGTCCGAAACACGGCTCCGTCCGGTGTCTGGTTCACGCCGTAGATGGCTTCCAGCTTCTGGTCGATCCGTTGGTGGTCCGTCTGTGTTCTTCGCACGGGGGCGACGCGCTCGTTCGACGATTTCGCAGCGTCTCGCGTCGCCTTTGCCACAACAGGCTCGGTCGTCCGCGCCAGAGTCGGCGCCGCGGGCGCCGGAGCGATCTGAGGGCGCAACACCGGGACCGTCGTCGCCAACACGCGATCGGCATCCAATGCCAACCGGTTGGCGAAAGCAGCCACGGTTTCCTGGTGTGCCTCGCGACCGGGCTGCTCCGCCAGTAGCTCGCGGGCAAGCGACTGGAAGTCACGGGCGCCCATGCTGCCCGGGGCGAACTCAGCGATGGGTTGCCCGTAGCTGACGCTCTCTTTCAGCTTGGTATTGAAGTTGATCACCGAGTTCAGGACGACGTCATCGTGCCGCCGCCTCAGCTCCGCGAGAATCTCGCGAGCGGCTTTGGTTCGGACGTCGTACTGGTTGGCAATCGCTCGAATCGGAACGTCCCGTCCGCAAGCGCGGGCGATATCCTTGAACGTCTGCATCTGTTGTTGCAGGCTGTGGAGCGAGAAGTATCCCGTCTCCGCGGGAATGATGACCTCGTCCGCGGCGTCGATCGCGTAGCGCGTCAAGACGCCGGGGAACGCCGGACAATCAATGATGCACATATCGTATCGATGTCCCGCCGCCGCCAACGCGCGGGTGAGCGGGGAAAAGTCGTCGCTGTCGCCGGGAACAGCGGTTTCCAGCTTCGATAACGCCCTGCACGATGGCGCGAGATCAAGATTGGGCGTGATCTGCCAAGTTGTATCCGACAGATTAACCTCTTCGGCGCCGGAGTCGGCGAATAGGCAATCGAGGATGCTGCGATCGATCTTCGCCTCGGGCACAGCCACGGCTACGGCGCAGAACCCCTGGGGGTCCATATCAACGATGAGAACGCGCTGACCCGCCTTTGCCAAGGCTGCCGCAAGATTGATAGCGACGGTTGTTTTCCCGACGCCGCCTTTTTCACTGGCGATGGCAATCGTTCGCATGGTGACTCCGTCCTCGAAAGCGTTCCCATTGGACCGGGCGAACACGCGTGCCGGGCTTCTCAGCGCTGACGGACGCATGGCACGCGCGACGATGCTCGTGACCCTGCTCGCCCAAAGGTAAACGGACTATCGGACGCGGTTCGCGCAAATCTTGAACGTAACGCGCCCGGCAACGCTGGTAAGCGCGGGGCCTCGGGATGAGCTGCCACGGGATCCTCCCCAACTGAGAGTCCGTCAGTTCCACCTCGCCCGTGCGTCGGCGGGTAGCTCGCTTGATTCGCTGGGTGGCTGACGTGTCGCAGCCAGCGCAACCGCCGCTCCCAACGTCAGCACGCCGGTTCAGCCCCGTCCCGCGCGATCAAGGCGCGGTGGGCGCCGGGGTAAAGACTTGACGGACTGTGCTGGGAAGTGGTGTCGGATGTGGAATGCGCGCGGACACACGGTGAAGTGACATGAAGGAAATCGAACACTGGTCGGAACAAGACCTAACCGCCGACGCCAAGGCGGGCCGGGTCGAGCGCAGCCGTCATGTTGGCGATCCGTCCGGACACGATCGGGCGACCGTACGCGGTTGGTTGACGCGACGGCGGCATCGTCGACGCCCGGACGCTCGCTATCAGCCGGTTCACCGCACAGGTGGACCGTCTGATTCTCTGCGCGGAGCGGACGGAGGCTGTGCTTCCGAATCAGAACTGGTCGCGCATCCAGGGCGCGGGCGACGCCAAGACAGTCGCCGCGCGGGCGAGCTGATCGGGATCGGTGTCGGCGGCAAGCCGGCCCATCGACCGCAGCCAAGCTGGCGAGACGTGGCCGGTGTACATCGCCGCCAGCGTGCGCTCGTCCATCGCGAGCGTTCCGTCGCCCCCAGCACGCACGCTGCCTCGGCCATCCGCGACGGAGACAACGTATCTGCCTGTGTTGGCGTCGAAGAGCGAGTCGCGAATATCGAGATGGAGTTCCGCCTCCACACCTTCGGGGTAGCCGCGGGCTTCGAGCGCTCGCGTGACGTCGAGAATGCGGAGCATCCAGTCCAGGTGGTGCGTCTGGCTGTAGTCGATCTCCGGGAGATTGACCAGCAGCGGGTCAGCCGGACCGGTGTACAAGAGCACGTCGCGCACCATCGAGCGATGATCCGCCAGCAGCGTGATCAGACGGTCGGCGGCGGCAGGCGTCCGCCAGGCCAGGTCGGTGATGCGCAGAATCTTCTGATGAGCGTAAGCGCCGCTCCGATCATGCACCAAGTAGCGGTAGCCCAGCATCGCGCCGCCGTCGACAACCTTGAACCCGTCCGCCTGCTTCCCCTTGCGCTCCCGGACCAATCTCCAAGTGGCGGGGTTGCGGGAGATGTTGCCGTCATGCTCGCCGGCCCATGCGTTGTACAGCCCATCCACTTCGTCGTGGTCCGATTCGGCGATGCGTGCGACTTGAAGCTCGCGAGTCTTGATGGGGAGCGCGCGGGTCGGAATCTCAGTCAAAAAGGTCGACCCCGCCCGTTCATATCCGAACTTGCGATAGAGGGCGATGCTCGCGGGATAGAGGGTCGAGATGGCCATCCCACGCTCGCGCGCCTCGGACAGCGCGCTACGCATCAGACGCGCCGCCACTCCGGCGCCGCGATATTGGGGCGATACGCCGACGCCCGAGATGCCCGCCATCGGAACGCAGCGCCCTCCGAACCACTGGCCTATCTCGAAAAGACACATCCCGCCTGCGACCTCGCCTCCGTCGCACAGAATGCGGATACCGTCGTGGGTGACGCAGCCCACGAATTGGCGAGCCTGCTCCTCGGGAAACGAAAAGACCAGGGCGAGGATGCGGGCGAACTGGTCGAGTTCGCACTCGCCGGAGGGGGGCCTGATTTGAGAATTCTCGGGCATCGCGAAAAAGCCGTTAGCTGTCAGCCGCCAGCAAAAACAAGAAGCTGAGCGGCGCAGGCAGCGTAGTGTCACGGGTTGTCACTTCTGTTCACTCCAGAGCTTGGCGAGTTCGACGAGGATGTCAACCGACGTCTGCATTTGATTGAGGCAAGCGAACTCCAGCGGCGAGTGGAAGTTGTACATGCCGGCGCTGAGGTTGGGCGTGGGTAATCCCAACTCGCTGAATCGCGAGCCGTCGGTACCACCGCGAATGGACTCGAACTGTGGCTTGTGTCCGAGGTTTCGCGTCGCCTGGGCAGCGAGATCAACCGCTCGCGGTTCAGATTCGAGCGCTTCGATCATGTTGCGATACTGCTTCTTAACGTCAACAGTGACCTGCGCGCCGGGGTGGTCTGACTGAACACACCGAGCAGCGCTGCGAAGAAGGTCCGCCTGATCGGCAAGGTCAGCCGTGACGAAACTCCGAAGCAGTATTCGGATGGTGACCCTTGCGACACCGCCTTCGATAACGTACGGATGCACGAATCCGTCGCGCCCGTCCGTCAGCTCCGGGGCGAGACTGTCCATCGGCAAGTGCGCGAGGTATTCGCCCGCGAGTTTCACCGCGTTGATCATCTTGTCCTTGGCGATGGCTGGGTGAATGTTCCTGCCGGTGATGGTGACGACAGCCAAGTCCGCCGAGAATGTTTCATTTTCGATTTTGCACGCGGCTTCGCCGTCCAGGGTGTAACCGACCACCGCACCAACCTTCGCGAGATCGACCTTGTCGGTTCCGTGGCCGATCTCCTCGTCGCAAGTGAACACAACGCGGATGTCGCCGCGTTTGGCGTCCGGATGGGCCATGAGATGGTCGGCTGCGGTCATGATGATGGCGATGCCCGCCTTGTCGTCCGCGCCGAGCAGCGTCGTGCCGTCGGCAGTGATAAGCGTCTTACCCGCGAGTGCCGCGAGCCCCTCAGTGTCCGCCACACGGATGATCTTGGTCGGATCGCCGGTCAGGGTGATGTCCAATCCATCGTAGTTGTGGTGGACGATCGGGTTGACGTTTGCCCCCGACGTCTCGGGTGACGTGTCCAAGTGGGCGAACCATGCGATCGTCGGCGCGCCAGGCGCGTTCCCGGAAATCGTAGCCATGACAATACCGTCGGGACTGATGGACACGTCTTTCAGGTTGAGGTCCCCGAGCTCCGCCACGAGGAGTTTGCCGAGTTCGAGTTGACCCCGTGAGCTTGGGTAGGACTCGGCGTTCTCGTCGGCCGTGGTTTCAATCTTGACGTAGCGGCAGAAGCGTTCGAGCAGGGCGTCCACGGGCATCTCCATGTGTTGCGAATCGATACATCATTCAGCCTAATCTGGGGGTTCGCGCGCACGACGTCAAGTGCTGCGGGGAAGCTGCGGCAAGAGCAATTCGATGCGGCTCCACCCATTGTGGGTGGCGCTACATCGTTACGTCCTCGAAACAACGAGGTGCGGGGCTGGACACCGACGTGTGAACGGGGATCATGGACGAACGGTCAACTTGAAGGAGATACGACAGATGACGGGATCGAATCAGATGGCGGAAATCACAGAGCTGGAACCAAGATTGGTATGGGAATTGTTCGCGGGAATCGCAGCCACACCTAGGCCCTCGAAGCGCGAGGGGAAAATCCGCGAGCACCTTCGGAAGACGGTCGAGGCGAAGGGGCTGGCTGCACGCGAGGACGCCGCGGGCAACATCGTCGTCGAAGTGCCAGCCACCTCCGGTTGCGAAGCGACGCCGCTCACCGTGCTGCAAGCCCATGTCGATATGGTCTGCGAGAAGAACCGCGGAACCGAAATCGATTTCGACAAAGATCCCATTCGGCTGATCCTGGACGAGGACGCGAGTGGCGCGCGAATTGTGCGGGCGGACGGAACGACCTTGGGCGCGGACAACGGAATCGGCGTCGCGATGGCCCTTGCCGTCGCGTTCTCGCCGGACGTCACGCACGGCCCCTTGGAATTGCTGCTCACGACCGATGAAGAGGCAGGAATGACCGGGGCGAAGGCGCTGAAGCCGGACTCGTTCCGAGGGCGACGCCTACTGAATCTCGATTCCGAAGAGGACGACTCGATCTGCATCGGTTGCGCCGGTGGTGCGGACACGAATCTGCGCTGGTCGTTCGCACCCGAGGCCCTAAGCGGCGGCGAAGAGACCGTCAGCCTGACCATCGAGGGGCTACGCGGCGGGCATTCCGGCTGCGACATTCACGAGAATCGCGGAAACGCGATCAAGCTGCTCGTACGCACGCTTGTCCGCAGTCGGGTCGACGGTCTGCGTATCGCGTCGCTGGTCGGCGGGAGCAAACGAAACGCCATACCCCGAGAAGCTGTCGCCGTGGTCGCGGGCGGGCCGGGGACGATGCCCGCGCTGCGGAAGGCAGCCGAGGAAGTATGCGCGGATGCGCGCGTGGCGTCCATGGAAAAAGCCGCCGCCTATCAGGTATCAGCCGTCAGTTCGTCGGGAGGGGCGGATTGTCCGGTGGCGTGGTTGAACGCGGCGGATTCAGCCGTCGTGCTGTCTGCGATCGCGTCGCTACCGAACGGTGTGTTGGGGATGAGCCCGTCCGTTCCGGGGTTGGTGCAGACGTCGAACAACGTATCCACCGTGACATGCGCCGCCGCAAGCGGCGGGAAACGCATCGAGATGGCCATAGGAACGCTATCACGGAGTTCGTCGGCAGAGTGGATCAGCGCGACGCTTGAGCAAATCGCCGCCGCCGGACGCTTGGCCGGCGCCGAAGTTTCGAACGCCAACGAGTATCCCGGCTGGGAGCCGAATCCGGATTCGACCACATTGGCTACCTGCAAGTGCGTGTACGAACGGATGTTCGGAGCGTCACCGGAGGTCTCCGCGATTCACGCCGGGTTGGAGTGCGGGATCATCGGCATGCGCGTCGGCGATATGGACATGGTGTCGTTCGGGCCGACGATCGAAGGCGCCCACAGCCCGGATGAACGCGTGTACGTCGATTCGGTGGCGAAGTCGTGGAAGTACCTAGTCGCGGTGCTGAGCGAATTCGCTCAGGGGTAGAGTGGGAAGGAAGTTGTCAGTTATCAGGTGTCAGTTCTTAGGATGACGGGAGTCCGCGCACAAGCCGGTGCAGCGGCGCGCGAAACTTTGGCACGCTAACTCGGGTTGCGCAGTTCGGACGAGATCGGGTCAGTTTTCGGCGTGTTTGGGGGGGTGAATCGGCGGTGGCGGTATCGGCAGGCGTAGTCCGTGACGCGAATGCCGTTGTAGTGAGGACCGACTCGCTTGCCGGAGGCTAAATCGGCGCCACACTGTATGTGGAGGCACGGATGTTTCTTCGCAAGTACCAACGCACGAAGGACGGCAAAAGGCACACCTACTTCGCCCTCGTCGAATCCCAGCGAACGGAGCGAGGTCTGCGGCAACGGGTCGTCGCACAACTCGGCGAACTGGCCGAAGACCAGCAGCGGCGCGGGCAACGCACGGCCGACTCTCACACGCGGCATGAAGAGGGCGAAGAACTCCCTTTGTTCCTGGATGCCGACGCGACGCCGCAGAGCCCCGACCCCGACATCGTGCGCATCCGCCTGGGCAAGGTCGGATGGACCAACGCCCGTGCCTTTGGGGACGCGTGGCTCGGTGGGCAACTGTGGCGGAAGCTCAACCTCGACACGATCATGGCCCGGCATATCAAGACGGGTCGAGAGACCGTTTCCCCGGCCACCATGGTGGCGATCGATGTCATTACGCGACTTTGCATTGGGCAAGGCGGAGAGACCTCCGAGTTCGGATTGGCTGAGCGAGGGTATCGTCGCACCGCGCTCGAGGACTTGCTCGGCGTGCCGGACGACCAAGTGACCAAGGACCGTCTGTACCGCACCCTCGATGCGCTCCTCGAAGCCAAGGAGCCGATCGAACAGGATCTCAAGGAGCGATTGGGCGAGCTATTCTCGCTCCAATTCGACCTTCTTCTCTGCGATCTGACGAGTTGTGTCTTCGAAGGGTTGATGGAGCGTAGCGAACTGGCGAAACGCGGACATTCGCGGAACCATCGCCCGGACTGCAAACAGGTCGTGCTTGCTCTGGTCGTAACACTCGACGGATTCCCGGTGTATCACGAAGTGTTCGCGGGCAACATGAACGATGCCGTCGCCTTTCCAAAAACCTTGGAGACGATGGAGTCGCGGGTCGGCAACCCGGAGCAATCGGAGATCATCGCCGCGCTGGGGCGGTCCTTACCGGAGCGAGTCTGCGCCGACCGCGACATCAGTCGCGCAGAATTCCCAGGCGAACCGCCGCCGTCCGCCGCCGGTCCCACCGAGTAACCCGGCCAAATGTAGTGAGGACTCTCGAACAAAAACCGCCGCTGCGATGCCGCCAAGCCCGATCCACCCCCCCAAACTGCGCAACCAGGGCTAACTATCGACGGCCCGGCCGAGTTCACCGCCCTCAGCGCGGCGCGGATCCGCGCGACGGGCGTGTGTCACGAGTAGGAGCGCCGTTTCGGACGACACCTGAAACGAGGTGATCCAGATGTACCGGCGGTTCTTGTTGAGCGCTGCCTGAGCGTCATTCCGCTCTCCGAGGCACCGAGGCAAATCCCCGACGGGTACGAGATCATTCACAATACGAATAGCCCGAACGATTACTCCAGCGTGCCGAAGATCAATGCGTGCGGAGAGATCGTCTTCTCCACTCGGATCAACCAATCGGGAACGTCCGAGGAAATCTTCCTCTACGATAACGGGCGGGTGTCCCAGTTGACGGAGAACACGTTTCGCGACGCCATTGCTGACATCAATGATGACGGGACGGCCGTTTGGACCGAAGGGGCCGATGGCTTCGGCGGTGGTTCGGGTGTGGTGCTGCAAGGGCAAGAGCTCACAACAATCGGTGTCGGATCGGCTCCCGCGATCAACAATCTGGGACGCGTCGCCTGGAAGCTCCTTGATCCCGCCGGATGCGCGTTCCCATCGGACATGTACTTTTTCGACTGACGTGCTGTACATCCGACCATCGACGAGGGCTTGTCCAATCAGAGAGTCGCGATCAACAATCACGACCAACTCGCCTGGGCTCAGTATGATCTCTGCCCAATCTCGTGGGTGTCGGACATCAGGCGCTACTCCGAGCAGATCACCACGCCACGCTCGGATCGGCAGACCGCGCCACAGATTCCGGACATCAACAACCAGGGACAGGTGATTTGGGGTGGGTCCGGCGGATTGGAACTTTGGCAGGACGGAGCGACCACTCTGGTGACCGATAGGGGGCGTAACCCCGCGATCAACAACCATAGTGATGTCTACTTCATCCGCTGGCACGACGACACGTCGACTTGGCATGGGTGGTTGTGTCTGGACTGCGACCCGATGCGGAGAAGACGCCCCGACGTTCCTCCAACTCACTGACGATCCCTTCTGGAACACTTCCGGTGATAGCAATGACTACGTCGAGGTCGCTTGGCAAGCCGGGAACTCCCCGGAATTGGATATCCACTTCTTGCGCCGGTTTCGTAACGGGGACGCTGACCTCGACGGGGAAGTCGATCTCGACGACTTCGCGATGTTCGACGCGTGCTTCACCGGTCCGATCCCGACGGATCGCCATTGCGAGTGCCGGTTCTTTGACCTGGACCATGTTCGCGACGTCGACTGGGTCGACTTCGGGATCTTGCAAACCAACTACACGGGAGCGAACTAACGCGCTTCCAAGAGGAGCATTACCATGAAAACGACAATGACAGGGCGTGGCGACGATCGACGTAGCCAGCGGCGTCTCGGCGATCTTCGCCGGAACGTGTCCGCAACACGCCCCCGACGTCCCCGCGACTCCCGAGTGTGCCGGGGAAAGGGCATGGCGTGCGGGGATGCGCCCTGCGATGCGCGAAATGTGGGGGTATCGTTGACTTGCGCGGGGTGTTCACGTAGCCTCCGGGGTTCGTTTCAGTCGCGCATCGGGTGATGCGTCGAGCTGTGACGGATTGACGGAGCGTCGGGTCACGAGGAGTCGGAGATCGGCGGGATGCGACGGTGGTATTGGCTGAGCGCCTTGGCGGCGTGTGGGTTGCTGATCGGTTGCGCGGCGGAACCGCGTGAGACGGGAGACGTGCGTCTGGTTCGCGGTCGGCCTTTCGAGCCGGATATTCCGGTTCCGGCGCATTTTGTGATGGTTGAAGAGTCGAGCGAGGACCGATCGACGGGGACGCGTCGATTGTACTTGAGACATGAATACGAAGGCGACGGCGATAAGTACGCCGTTCGCGGTTTTTATCGCGAGCAGATGCCGCTGGCCCGCTGGAGCAAGGCCGGCGATGGTAATATCAAGGGCGAGTTCAACATGCGTTTTGAAAAGGGCGATGAATCATGCACGGTGCTGATCTCGGACCACCCGTCGCTGTGGTCGAGGCGGACGCGCGTGCGTATCATCGTCGCCAGTGAGGAACGCGGTGCGGCGCCCCCATCCACACGGACCGGTCCATGAAAACAGAACGTCGACAAGAACTGAGAACGAACGAACTTGGCGCATTTTTGCTGGATGCGAACGATTGGGCGAGGAAGCACGCCAGCCGGCTGGTCGGGGGCGCTATCGTCGTCGTCGTCGCGGTCCTGGCGATTCGCTCAATGCAAATGTCACGTGCCGACTCGACCGACGCCGCCGTCGTGACAATGCTGGCGCTGTCGTTCGCCGAAGGGGACGCTGATGCCTCGTTCGCTACGCTCGATGGCATCATCGCGGACACGCCCGACCCGGACGTCAAGATGGCGGCGCTGCTGCGCAAAGGTGCGTCGGGGCTGAACAGTGCGCGGGCTACAGACTCAGACCCCACCCCGTACCTGGACCGAGCGGAGCAGGCGTTCGAGCAGTTGCGGATAAGCTACCCACAGCGCATGCCGGTCGTGGCGTTGGCGCTTGGCTCGCTGGCGACGGTCGAGGCCAACCGCTTCGTGATCGACCACGACTTGGCGCATCGCGAGGTGGCTGAGAGCCATCTGAAGCAATTGCAGAACGACCCGCTATTTAAGGGATCGCCGTTCCAAACCGACGCGACCGAGCGGCTGATGCAGCTGGACGACGTTTTTCAGGTGATCGTTCTCGCGGAGGCCCTGCCGTTACCGCCGGCGTCGCCTGCGGATGCGGCGAACACCCCGCCTGGGACGATCATTGCGCCGCCGGGCGTACAGGTTCAACGCCTGGGCGGACCGCCGCCGGGCGCCCCGGTCCAGCAGGAAGCGCCCGCAACGCCGAGCCCTACGGATACGCCACCCGCCGATGACGCGAGTGGCGACGAATCAGCCACCGCCGATCAACCCGGCGCATAGGCCGCACCGGAGCTTTACGCCACCTTGCGCGAAGCAACGGCTGCGGAGCCGATGGCTCGTTCGATCACGGTGCAACATGCGCTCCACCACCGCACCCCAACGGGTCATCGTGCTGGCGTCCTTGCTTTCGGGTGGATGCCTTCCGGGGAGGGAAGCGCACCCGGGGGTTCAGGTCGGCGTCGGGGAGGGCGGGGCGCTTACGGCGGTGACGTCGTCCGGTGCGTCCCTGAAGATCGAACTGCCGGCGGATCTGATCGATTCGACAGCCGCACGCGTCGATTTGGCTGGCGCGGTCGGTGAGACGGTCGGGTTTGATTTTCGGCTGTGCGTGTCCGGTGGTAAGTTCAGTGCCCTCGATCTGGTGATCGGTCCGCTCATGTCGG
>JAJDDS010000683.1 GCA_029260195.1 Phycisphaerae bacterium | reverse complement strand
TTCACCTCGCCGATCCGCCGGTATCCGGATCTGACCATCCACCGTTTGCTGGATGCGTACCTGGGCGGGGCATTCAACGAACGTCGTCATCAGGCGGACGTACCTACGCTCGATGAGTGCCACGAGCTTGGCATTCACTGCAGCCGCAACGAACGACGGGCGGAGGCGGCGGAGCGCGAACTGAAGTTGGTCTACGTCCTGCGCCTGCTCGAGAGGTACGTTGGTGACGAGTTCGAGGGGATCATCACCGGTGTCGCGAACTTCGGAATGTTTGTGCGTTTGCCCGATTACCTGGTGGAGGGGCTTCTGCGTTTCAGCGATTTGTCCGACGACTGGTGGGAGGTGGACAGCGAGGCCGGTTGCGTCATCGGACAGCGAACGGGTCAAAGGTTCAAAATCGGCGATTGTGTTCGAGTGACCATCGCGGCTATCGATCTCGCCGACCGCAAGCTGGACCTGACTCTCGCGGAAGAGCAAGCCACTTCCGATCGCCGGTCCGTGCGGGCTGCGCGGAATCGACCGACGGGGCGTGTCAAGCCGAGCACGAAAGGGGGTCCAAGGGAATCACCGCCTCCGAAGCGGCGGGCCGAGGTTGCCAAGAAGAAGGCCGCGTCAGCCAAGCGGCGCCGGAGAAAGCGGTAGCGCGACTCGATTCTCGCCTGGTGAGTAACCGCTCACCATCTATCCACGCGTGCCAACAACTCGTGCGACAGCCCGTGATCCAATTGTCGGCTACCCCGCGTCATGCGCGACGCCCGCTCGCGCTCAGTCGCCGCAGCGTATCACCGTTGTCGGTTGTGTATTCGTGTCGGGTGTAGGTTGTTGTCAAATGTGTCGGGGCGCAGAGGACGGGGTGCCGAAGAGGTAGTAGAATGATGTGAGAAACCAAGTGGTCGACTTGTTTTTCAACGGAAGGAACGGAGGTTCACCCATGTCGAAGAGAATAGTGCGCTCGATTTGTGCGTTGTTGGCGTTGGGCGTGATGGCGAGCACGGCGTCGGCGCAGGTGCCATCGAAACCGAAACGGATCGCCCACTTCCATTTGAGCGGCGCGTTGACGGAGCAGCCGCAGGAGGATCCGCTGGGGCTGACTTCGGGCAAGATGACGTCGTTAAAGAGCCTTCTTGAGCGGTTGGACAAAGCCCGTAAAGACGACTCGGTGCGCGCGATTGCACTGACGCTGGGTGGACTGAGCATGGGGGCTGCACAAATCGAAGAGCTTCGCGACGCGCTGACGAAGTTCAATGTCGTGGACAAGCGGGTGTTCGTACACGCGGAGTCGCTCAACACGTGGCGGTTCGCGCTAATGTCAGCGGCGACGGACGTAAGTGTAGTGCCGATGGCGGACGTCTGGCTGACGGGTTTCTATGGCGAGCGGTTGTATCTGAAGAATCTACTGAGCAAGATCGGCTGCGAGGCGGACATTATCCACATCGGGGATTTCAAGTCCGCGGGCGAAACGTTGACACGCACGGGTCCGAGCGAGGCGGCCGCCGAGAATCTCGATTGGCTGATCGATGGATTGTACGACGGGATCGTGGGGATGATCGCGGAATCGCGTGGTATGTCATCGAAGCAGGTGCGTGGTCTAATCGATGAGGGCCCTTACACGGCGGAGTCGGCGTTGAAGGCGGGCCTGGTCGATTCGGTTCAGTACCGCGACGAGTTCGTCGAGACGGTTCGGAAGATGTACGGCGACGACGCGATCGTGGACAACCGTTACGCGGAGAAGGACGGGATCGACGTCGACGTGTCGAATCCGTTCGCGTTTTTCTCGGTGTTGACGGATCTGTTCGGCGGCAAGAAGAAGGGGACGCGGGGCGACAGTGTTGGGATTGTTTACGTCGAGGGTACGATCGTGCCGGGGTATGGCGAGCGGAGCCCGTTCGGTGGTTCGAGCGGGGCGTACAGCGGTGATATCTCCAAGGCGCTGGAGGAGGCTGCTGAAGATCCGTCGGTCAAAGCAGTAGTCCTGCGCGTGGATTCGCCGGGCGGATCGGCGTTGGCGAGCGAGATCATCTGGCGGGCGACACAGCAGGTTCGGTCTCGGAAGCCTATCGTGGTGTCGATGGGCAACGTTGCCGGCAGCGGAGGTTACTACGTCGCTTGCGGCGCGGACGCGATCGTGGCCGACGAAATGACCATCACCGGATCAATCGGAGTGGTGGGCGGCAAGATTATCACGGCTGGGATGTGGGAGAAGCTGGGCGTGAACTGGGTGCCGATTCAGCGCGGTCGCAACGCGAATCTGCTAAATACGCTCGAGCCGTTTAACGACGGGCAGCGTACGCGGATCGAGGACTGGATGAACGAGGTGTACGCGATTTTCAAGGCGCATGTGCAGGAAGGGCGCGGCAGTAAGTTGAGCAAGGCGCTCGAGGAGATGGCCGGCGGGCGCGTATATACCGGCAAGCAGGCGCTCGAGCTGGGATTGGTGGACAAGATCGGCGGGCTTCACGATGCGATTGAGTTGGCGGCGAGGAAGGCGTCGATCGCCGACTACGATGTTCGCGTTATTCCAGAGCCGAAGAATTTCATCGATATGCTCTTCGGAGAACTATCCGGGACCGGGGAACGGCCGACGGATATCGCGGTGCGCATGAAGCCGCTGTTGACCGGACCGAAGCCGACGCTGTTCGACGCGCTGTTGCCCTTATTGGGGCGAATGGAGCCGCACCGGGTAGCGGCGGTCAAACAAGCGCTACAGAGGATCGAGTTGCTTCGCGGCGAATCGGTGATTACGATGATGCCGACGGATTTGGTGATCCGGTAGCGCGTCGCGGTCTTTCTGAGGGACATCGCAACCCGGCGGCTGTCGACACAGCCGTTGGGTTGTTTTTTGTTCGGGCGTGTCCGTACGAACGGCCGACCAAGCGGTCGGCCGCTACAATTGTGGAGCGGGTCGGGCCATGACTACATTTCGCACGGAAGGACCTCACGGTCGGTGGCGAGCGCTTTTGGTTGGGCTGACACTTGCGGGCTGCGCACCGGTCGCGCGAGGCGACGGGGACGGCCCCGGAAAGGGGGATCGTGTGGCGGATACTGCCAATTACAAGCACACCAACGGTCTAATTAATGCGACGAGTCCCTATCTTCTGCAGCACGCGCACAACCCGGTGGATTGGAACGAGTGGAGCCCGGCGACGATTCAACGTGCCAAGGACGAAGGCAAGCCGATCTTTCTGAGCATCGGGTACTCAGCCTGTCACTGGTGTCACGTGATGGAGCACGAGAGTTTCGAGGACGAGTTGATCGCAGCCATCCTGAACGACGGGTTTATCAGCATCAAGGTCGATCGGGAAGAGCGGCCGGACATCGACGAGATCTACATGCAGGCGACGGTTCGGATGACCGGCCACGGTGGTTGGCCGATGTCGGTGTTTATGTCGCCGGACGGTGTGCCGTTTCAGTGCGGGACGTACTATCCTCCGCAGCAGTTCGAGCAGCTTCTGACGCAGATCAGCCAGACGTGGACGAATAATCGCGAGGAGTTGCTGCGCCAGGGGAGTCAGGTGCGGAGCTATCTTCAGCAGTGGGCGGATCAGCCACGGGCGGGAGAGGATCTCATCCCGGAGGATTCGGTGGTCGGAGCGGCGCGGTTGATTCACCGCTACTTCGATATGCGGTTGGGGGGGCTTCGCAGCGAGCGGAACAAGTTTCCGCCGAGCATGACGTTGGACCTGATGCTTCGGGCGCACGCGAGGACGGGCGACGCCGGACTGCTGGCGGCGGTTGATGTGACGCTCACGCGAATGGCGCGTGGGGGGATCTATGACCACTTGGGCGGGGGTATCTGTCGATACAGCACGGACCCACAATGGTTGGTGCCGCATTTCGAGAAGATGTTGTACGACCAGGGGCTGGTGAGTTCGATCTACCTGGACGCGTATCAGGTGACGGGGAACGCGCTATACGCGGAGACGGCGCGGGGGATTCTGGATTACGTGATCGGTGATCTGCAATCGCCGGACGGCGGGTTCTACTCGACGCGCGATGCGGACAGCGAGGG
>JAJDDS010000682.1 GCA_029260195.1 Phycisphaerae bacterium | reverse complement strand
CCACGCGTTCGCGCACAGGCACGAGTCCCCTGATGTTCGATATCTGCTTCTCGTGGATGAGGATATAGGGTTTTTGAAGCTCGCAGGTCATGTTCTCGAACTTGGTGACGACGTGCGGCGAAAGGAAGCCCTTGTCGAACTGCATGCCATCGACAAGGTCGACATTGGTGTCGAGGCTTTGGCCTTCTTCCACGGCGATGACGCCATCCTTGCCGACTTTCGACATGGCTTCGGCGATAATCTCGCCGATCCGCGCGTCGTGGTTGGCGGCGCTGGTTCCGACCTGCGCGATTTGCTCGCTGCCTCGGATCTTGGTGCTCATCGTCTCGAACTCGCCGATGATCGCCGCGACGGCTGCGTCGATACCGCGCTTGAGTTCCATCGGGTTGGCGCCGGCGGCGACGTTTCTGAGGCCTTCATCGTAGATAGCTTCGGCGTAGACGGTCGCGGTGGTGGTCCCGTCACCGGCGATGTTGCTGGTTTTGGAAGCGACTTCCTTGACCATCTGAGCGCCCATGTTCTCGTTGGCGTCGTCGAGTTCGATCTCCTTGGCAACGGTGACGCCGTCTTTGGTGACCGTGGGGGATCCGAACGATTTTTCGATGACAACGTTGCGTCCACAGGGGCCGAGCGTGACCTTGACGGCTCTGGCGAGTTGTTTGACGCCGCGGCGGATGGCTTCGCGCCCTTCCATATCGTATGCGATTTTCTTTGCTGCCATTCCAGTGACTCCGTTTTGTTCTTGGCGAGGGCGGTATGCCCGCCGCGGTGTTTGGGATTCCGGTAGCGGGCCTACGCCCCGACGACGCCGAGGATGTCGGACTCGTCCATGATGAGGTATTCTTCGCTGTCGACCTTGATCTCGGTCCCGGCGTAGCTGGTGAAGAACACTTCGTCGTTCTTCTTCAATTGCATGGGCCCGCGCGAGCCATCGTCCAAGAGGCGACCGGTGCCGATGGCTCGGATGACGCCGCGTTTGGGCTTCTCCCTGGCGGCATCCGGGATGAAGATTCCGCCGGCGGTCTTCTCGTCGGCTTCGATACGCTTGACAATAACTTTTTCGCCGAGCGGCTTGATGTTCAGTTTCGCCATCGGTGATGACTCCTTCGTGTTTCGTTGCTCGATCGCCCGGACGCCGTCGCACCCGAGGCGCACTCTTCCACCCCGTCGTCTGCACAACCGATGCCAGACGGCTTCGGGACGACTGATTCCATCCTCAGCAGCCGTAAACCATTATCTTGAATGACGTTAAGTTTTGGTCCCACGTTCCGGGGATGGGCTTCTTGCCCGGCTCGACGACGAGCCGGTCTGTCAAAACATCAGGACCGCGTCGTCAACCTGCCAGTTTGGCAGGGTCACGGGGACGGCTCCGAAGCGGCTAGGAACCGTCGGGACGCGATCTCCCGGCTGCGTTAACGGTGACGTGGAGTCGAAGGCGGTTAATTCGGCGCGGTTCGGCTGCGAGGACGCTTATGCGGATGTTCTTGTGCTCGCACTGCTCACCCACGCGGGGGATTTTGCCCATCGAGCTGAAAACGAACCCACCGATGGTATCGTAGTCGTCGTGCTCGGGTAGCGTCAGGTGCAACTCTTCGTTCAGTTCGTCGATCCGCATGCGGGCGTCGACGTCGATCGTGTTCGCGTCGACGTGCATGATGGGCGGGGGCGGTTCAACGAGTTCGTACTCGTCCGCAATCTCGCCGACCAATTCCTCGATGATGTCTTCGATGGTCACCAGTCCGCTGGTGCCACCATACTCATCGAGCACGATGGCGATGTGCACCTTCTGGTCCTTCAGCTCTTGCAGGAGATCGTCAACGGGTTTGTTGTCCGGGATGTACGGAACGGCCCTCATGAGCTTGGTGAGATCGAACTCGTCGCCGTTGTCCAGCAGAAGGAGATCCTTGGCGTAGAGCACGCCGAGGATGTTGTCGATCGTCTCGTCGTAAACCGGAACGCGCGAGTGTCCGGAGTCGGTGATCGTCTCCTTCGCTTTCGAGAGATTGGCGCCCTTCTCGATCGCGATGATGTCGGTACGCGGCGTCATTATCTCCGCCACGTTCGTATCGCCGAACTCGATCACGGAGCGAATCATCTCCGTTTCCTGCTCGTCAACCGCCCCTTGCAACTTGCCCTCGCTAATAACGTTGAGAATCTCCTTCTCGACTTCGTCCGCCTCGGACTCCGGTGTGGGTAACGGTGCCCCAAGGACCCGCCGCGTCAATCCGTCGACGGCATCCAGACTCCGCAGCATCGGAAGCGAAACGAGGCGTAGTAGTTTGAGCGCGGGAAGTACCCCCGCAATAAGCGCGCCCGCCGCGTACTTGGCGATGGCAGCCGGCAGCACTACGCCGAACACCAGAATCAGCGCGAACGCCGCCACGAACGCAACGACGTTTCGAACGACATGGCTGGGGTCGTAGTGTTCACAGATTTCGACAACGTCCAGAACCAACACCAGCGACGCCACAGTGCGCAATGCAGCCGTCGCGAGGCTTAGATCCTGCCGAGCGTCCAAGAGCCAGCGAACCTCGCGCTCGCGTCCAGCCTGCTCCAACCGCTCCGCCACGCTGAACAGGGATCGCGACCGCAGCCCGACGTTGGTGCTCGCGGAGAAGAGAAGCATCGCGAGCAAAGCAGTCCCAAGCAGCCAAAGTGCGGGTAACACCAAGGTGTTCCGTTGCGAACCTCTCCACATCCAAACCCCGCCGGCGAGTCCGCGTCCCCGGTCAGGACTTCTCGATCTTCACGCCCGCAACGGAGTCCTCGGCCGGCAGCGCGACGATGACCACATTCCCATTCGGCAGTTCCAGGCGTTGGCCGGTCCGGTTGCGGTCGGAGCAGCGGAAGTGGGCGGGTTTGGCGTCGGCCACGTTTTGACCGCGTGCCAAGATGACACACGATTCGGTCCTGCCCGCGAGAACCTCACACTTGCGGCGGTCGTTTGTCGGCGAAACGCCCTCCGCTTCCGGTTGACCGAGCACAATGGTCGCCCGCGATCGAGGCCATCCCCCCACCGCGGTTGCGGCTGCGAGCTCCTCCGAGTCGCAGAACAGATGCAGCGCTCCGAACAGCGTGTCTTGCGCGACCTCCGGGCGATCACCCGGCCGCGACACCAGACGCTGGTCCCCGTCCGCATCGAGCAGAACAGCGACATCCTCGGTCCCCTGGGGATTCCGGCGTCGCAGACCAACCGCGACGAGCACTCCCCACTCGCGCGCCTCGGCCGACAGCGCCGCCTGGAACATCTCCACCATCGCGAGGGTAAGACGATGTCGCACATGGCGCACGTGATCGCAACCCGGTGGAATGACAATAAGATCGGGTGCGGGGACCAGGTTCGCAGCCGCGCCGAACAGATCCACAACCCGAGTGATGTTCCGGGATCGGCTATCGGGATCGAGCGAAACTTCCAGTACGGCAATTCTCATGATTCGCCCACCTCATACACGCTTCCGAGGCCCATCTGTGCGAGGATCTCGTCTTCGATGGCGTGCATGCGCGCGGCGTCTTCGGTCT
>JAJDDS010000681.1 GCA_029260195.1 Phycisphaerae bacterium | reverse complement strand
GTGGGCGGGAAACTGGGGTCGTGCAGGTACACCGACGTCGGCAGCGACAGGTCCGGTGGAAACTCGGTGATCGTCGCTCGAAGGACCATGGGCGTCTTGTTATAGAACTTCAGGGGACCGACCTCCACTTCGACGAATACGTTGAAGAAGCTGTCGGCCGGAAAGTCGTTGTTCAGGCCCTGCACCTCGCCGAAGCTGTCGCGGTACAAGTCGGAACGCCCCACGGTGTTCACCGAGTTAAAGAACGGCTGGCCCGCTCGAACGAAGCTGCCCAAACCATCGGTTAGTTCGAGTGATAGGATCTCCGTGTGGATCTCCTGTCCTCCGGCGCTGCTCTGCGGGAAGCCCGTCGGAATCACACACGGCTCCAGCGCGCAGTCCGCCGTGTCCGGATAGGGCTCCGCGCCTCCGTTGAAGATCGGTACGCAGCCCTGGTCCGCCTCGTCTCCGTGAAGAAACGGATCGCTGCGGCCGATGACGGTCGCAGCATCCACCAAGCCGGTGATCTCAACTTCCGCCCCGTCCAACATCGCAACTTTGAACGCCGCGCCAGTCGAAAACTCGTCCAGGCCCGCTGGGGGAAAGCTCGACCCCTGCGCTCTGTCCACCATGGTATTGGCAGAGCTACTTTCGGTGCAGTGCTCTTGGACTCGGACGTTGTCGATTAGAGTGAAGAACCCCTTACCAGATACGTTCGTGTGCTGTCGGAATCGCAGCTGAATTGCCTGGCCGACGTATGCACTGGAATCTATTACATGCGCGCTGAACGGTGCGTTACGCGGCTCACTCGGACACCCAAGGCTCAACGTTACGACGTTCGTCTCCACGACCTGAGACGACAAGGCCGTGCCAGACGGATCGAGCAGCTCCACTTCAAGGGTCACCGGGCTAGGATTGGGTACTTGATCATCGTTCTCGGAAAGCGCCTGAAATGCAACGCAGTCTCCCGCGGTAAACAGATTGGAAGTTAGTATTCCCACTTGACTTGGCAGCCCGGGTGATCCCGACCGAACATTGGCGGCGTACCTGCTACAGGCATCGCCGAGTGTAATCCCGCGCGTATCGTTCGCGGAGAAGCACGTACCTTCCTCCACGACATCCACGACACAGCCGTTCTCGCAACTCGCGCTCCAACCCCGAAGATCGCCGGTCTCAAAGTCGCCGTTTACGAGCGGTAAGGGCGGAATCAGTTCTACTATTCCGGGCCTGGGCGAGCCTCCCCCTCCGTCATTCCACTCGCCTGGCGAATGCCAGTTAATGTTCGCGTAATCTTCTCCATCGTAAAACTCATTCGGTTCTCCTGCGCTCCAATTGACATACGTAACCGGCTCTCCCGACGACCACACCCATCCACCATCAGGCTCCTGGCTTCCGGGAAGTTGATATAGGCCTATGTACATGGTCACGGAGCCGCCAAAAGTGCTAACCAGCCAATCGTTCTCCGATTGGTCGCGAATGGTCACCAGGTGTCCGCCCAGATTACTAGCTGTCGTCTCCGCGCTCGTCCATGTCTGTGGTTCTGTCAGTGTGTAGTAATGCCCGTTGGTCATATTCCACGTCTGGGCCACGAGTACTCCAGGCATAAAAAGTGGCGCCGCCACCAGGTAGAGGTTTAGGCGATAGGGTGATGAGGCTTGCATGTGCGTAGCTCCCAAAGTACATAAGATCCAGGGCCAGCCGGCGTTCGACGATGCCGATCTTCGCATCGTGGTCGGACCGCGGGGGCTCATGCGATGGTCCTCTCCGTTCAAGTAGGCGGCGATTCCCGGCAAGGATCGGGCGGCACCGAGTGAAGGCCTTTACGCATTCCCTTCGCAGCCGTTGCGCCGCCGTCCAAGTCCATCGGTCCTATTCATGATCGGCAACGGCCGATGGTGGGAGCTTTGACCGCCATACTGCGGCGTCGTCAGGCTTGCCCCACGCCTCGTAAAGCTCAACCATGAGTCTGAGCGCTTTTGCGGTTTCTGCGTGATCAGGGCCGCGTGTGGCGCTTCGACGCTGGTAGCATTCGATCAGAAGCGGCTCGGCGTCGGCATACTCATCCAGTGCCTTCAGCACCGTGGACAAATTCTCTATCGCCTTAAGCGTCGCATAATGATCGTCGCCCCACACACGGCGAGAGTGTCGGACATATTCCTCGAACAGTTCTCTGGATCCCTGATAATCACCTTTTCTGTAACGCAGCATGGCCAATGAGTTCATCGACTTGAGCGTTTCAGATCTATCTGTACCCAGCGCCTCGCGCTGCCGTTCCAGGCACTGGCGATACATCATTTCGGCGTCTTCGAGCTCCCCCTGCGCCTCAAGCAGCCAAGCGATGTTGTTCATGATGTTGAGAGTCTCGCGGTGATCCGGCCCGAGGATTTCTTCCTTGATCTTTACGCTCTCGCGGGACAGCGATTCGCTTTCGCCAAGCTCGCCCAACTCCTTGAGGACAAAAGCCAGATTGTTGATGGACGTATCGAGATCCGGGTGATTCTCAGGAAGTGCCTTACGTCGAATTCGCAGCGCCTCGCGTAGCAACGGCTCGGCTTCAGCGAAACGCCTTGCGAAGTAATAAAACTGCCCCAGATTATCGAGACTCATCGCCAACTCTGGGTGATCCTCACCGAGGCGTTCGCGCGCTCGCTCAAGATTGTCCGTATACAGCTTCTCGGCGCCGGCGGAATCACCCATCTTCTGAAGCGTAATCGCCAGATTGTTCGTCGTCGTCAAAGTTTGAGGGTGAGCGTCGCCAAGGTTTTGGATAGACATGCGCCTCGCCGCTCGAAATTGTTCGGCAGCCTCGCCATACCGCTTCTGGTAGTACCGGAGGGTACCGAGGCTCGTGAGGCTCTCGGCAACCTCTTCGTTCTCTTCACCGAAGAGCCGCCGTCGCATTTCCAGCGCGGCCAGGCAGTATCGCTCGGCCTGCTCGTAGTCGGCTGTAGACACAAAGACCTCGCCAAGATTGTGCAAGCTCTCGGTGACGTCTGCGTTGTCGCCCTCGTGGATTCCTTCTCGAATCGCCAACGCCTTTTCGAAAAGCACTCTTGCCTTTACATAATCCGCAGAAGCGAAATAAAGGCTGCCGAGGTTGTTAAAGCTCGTAGCCGTTGACTCATGTCGCTCTCCAAGATTCTCCCGATTCAAGTCGAGCGCGAGTGCAAGTTGAAGTTCAGCGGCTTCGTAGTCACCGATCTCAAGATAGGCTCGGCCAATCGCATCACGTGACGAGGCTTCAAGTGATGGGTCGCCCTTGAACGCCGACTCAACTTTTTGGGCGGCACTCTGCAGCATTTCTCGAACCGTCATATCTGGCCTCTGGGCAGTCTTGGGTGAAGCGGCGGATATGGAAGACAGGAGAAACTCAATCGCAGCCGCCTTTTGCCGAGCGTCCTGCTCTGATGCCTCTCGCGCCGATTCGGCAATGGCCTGGGCTTGCAACGCAGCGGTTCGCTGGTTGGAAGCGTCTATGGCCACCTCACTCACGACGATGACGGCGATTACCAGCGTGACAAACACCGCCAAGATCCCACCGACGAGCGCCTTGTTTCGTTTCGTGAATTTGCGGAGTTGATAAACGGCGCTGGGTGGTCGCGCGTCAATGGGTTGATCGGCGAGGCACCTTCTTATGTCGCTGGCTAGATCACCCGCCGACTGGTACCTCCGCTCCTTGTCCTTCTCTAACGCCTTGGCGATGATTGTCTCGACGTCACCGCGCAGAACCTTGTCGACCGAGCCCAACGGAGTGGGATCCTCGTCGGTGATGATTCGAGCCGCCTCGGGAATCGTCTTGTGCTCGACGGCGTACGGCAGTCGCCCGGTCAGGAGCCTGTAGCCCAACACGCCCAGGGCATAGACGTCTAAACGCGTATCCAGATGTTCAGGGTCACCTTTGACCTGCTCCGGACTCATGTAGGGAATCGTGCCAAGTAGTTGGCCCATGTCGGTCCGCTGTGTGGTTGCCTGAACGTCTGCATCAGTCGCTCGGGCCACGCCAAAATCGAGGATCTTCGGCTGACCGGAACGGTCCACCAGGATGTTGCTAGGTTTGAGGTCCCGATGAATCACGCCGTTCTGGTGGGCGTGCTGAACGGCGTCGCAGATCCGGGCGAGCAGTTCCAGGCGCTGTCGTATGTCGAGCTTGTGCGCGTCGGCGTAGTGGGTGATCGATTCGCCGTGAATCAGCTCCATGGCGAAGAACGGCTGTTGACCATCCCCAGTGTCGGCCAGATCCGCTTCGTAGATGCGGGCGATACCCGGGTGCTGCAACCGACCGAGGACTTGTATTTCGTGTTCGAAGCGCCGAAGCATGGACGGTGAGGTCTTCTCCAGCCTAGTGACTTTCAGCGCCACCTCGCGGGTCGGTTTGTCCTGGCTTGCCCGATACACGGTTCCCATGCCTCCCCGGCCAAGCACCTCGAGGATTTGGTAGCGCCCGATGCGCTCCATTGGCGGCGAAGCACGCCTATCTGCTTCCACGACTTGTCGCTGAACGGCCTCGACCAATGCGCTGTCTGCGTCCGCGCGCCTATGGTCTTCGGATGAAGGGGGATCGCTCATCGTCAAACACTCCACGTAATTCAGGCGGCGTTAGACTCGAAGAGTTTCGGTCAACGGCTGAGAAACTGCGAGCCCGACCCAAGCCGCCGGCGTAGCCGTTCTTCGGCGCGAATCCGGAGCAGGTGAACGGCGCCCTTGGTACGCTCCATGCTCTCAGCAACCTCGCCGACAGCCTTGCCGTCAAAATACACCGCTCGTAGCACACGGGCGTAGTCCTCTGGAAGCAAATCGATTTCGGCCTCCAAAATGGCCCGGCAATCGTCGCGTGAGACTTTTCCGGTCGGAGTTGTGCCGGACGCGGTGAGAAACTCGTACAGCCAAACAATACTATCATCGCCCGCATGCGGCCCGACGCGCAACTGCGGCTGGGGACGCTTCTCGCGTTCAAGGAACTCGATGGCGTCACGCAAGTTGTTCTGCGCGATCCGCCGAAGCCATCCCTCGAACGCTGCCGGCCCGCCGTCGAACAACTTGATACCCTCAAATGCTTCAAGGTACGTGACTTGCATCACGTCGTCGGCTTCGAGGACGGATTGCCACTTCGAGTTGATGTCCAGCGTGGCGCGAACCTGCGGGCCGTGCATCTTTAAGAGCCGGCCTAGAGCGGCTTTGTCGCCAGCCTTCGCACCTGCCAAAAGACCGCCATCCGTTTCACTCTCTTCGAGACCCACGGCGACAACAGCCTCACTTCATCATGGCGAGCCTAGACCAGTCGCTCGCCGCCCGCGTAACTCTTGCACCGGAACGCCGCCTCATGATACAGCACGACAGGGTGGCTTGGGAAATCGTTGATTTTGACGTAGGACGAGCCAAACGGGCCTCAACCGGCAGAAACGGCGGGTTAGGAGCGAGGTAACCGGCCGGTTTTCAAGGTAAACCGGCTGCCGTGAATCACAGCCGGGGAAGATCAGATATGACGTATGCAGACGATACCAGCGGTCAGCGTCACCGTACCCACCAGGGATCGGGACATCGCAAACGCGAAACAGTGTATCGACTTCGGCGAATTGCGCGCTTGCCAAAGCGCGCATGGCGGC
>JAJDDS010000069.1 GCA_029260195.1 Phycisphaerae bacterium | reverse complement strand
CGACGTCCGTGTACTTGCGGCGACGATCGATTGATCCGGAGCCTCATCGATGACAACATCCGAGCGCGCGGACCATTGTCCTCACTGTGACCGGCGCCTAGTGGCCGCGATGCCACAGGACGGGAATCACACGCGATGCAGCGGGTGCGGATTCGTCTACCCGCGTCCGGCAGCCACACTCGAGAACACCAACTACCACGACTACGGCTTGCTTCCCGACGACCGCTACCGGCTCGTATCGCCCCTCCGCACTCGTGGTGGCGGTCGTGTGTACCTTGCGCGTCATCTCGTCGTGGACGAGCCGTGCGTCGTGAAGATCCTGAGCACGATCGATCCTGAGTACTCTGACGCGGCGTGCGGACGGTTTGTGGCGGAGGCGAAGGCGGGGTTCCGGATCAACCATCCGAACGTGGCGCGTGTGCTCGACTGCGACCGGAGCGGGGATGAGTGGTACTTCGTCATGGAGTACGTGAACGGCGCGAACCTCGGGGAGATCATTCAAGCGTGCCGGCGATTGCCGTGGCCTCAGGTGGCACAGCTCGGCGTGGGGACGGCGCGGGGACTGGCGGCGATACATTCGGCGGGCATGGTACACCGTGACATCAAACCCGGGAATCTGATTCTGTCGCCGGACGGATCGGTGAAGATCACGGACCTTGGACTCGTGCAGTTTCTCGACGGGTCGGGCGCGCCCGGGCGGCGGAGCGTCGGAATCGGAAATGGGACGCCGAAGTACATGTCGCCCGAGCAGCGCGATGGACGTGGGGCGCTTGACGCCCGGAGTGACATCTATTCCGTCGGCGCGACGCTGTATCACCTGCTGGTGGGACGTCCGCCTCGGCGTGGTGGTGATGACGGTCCCCTGGCGTACCTGGCCGGCGAGGACAGCCATGCCCCGCTGGACTGGCCGGCGGAGATCGCGCCGGCGATTCCCAAGGGGGTGCGCTCGGTGGTCGAGAAGTGTCTCGAAACGGACTCTGCCCGGCGTTACACCTCAGCCGATGCGTTGATGGACGAGCTCAAGGAATGGACGGAGGTGGCAGACGCGTCGGTGGCGCCAAGCTCGATGAGCGGTGTCGGCGTGCCGCGCGGGGTGGTGGTGCTGCCGTTCAAGAACCTGTCATCGCATCAGGAGGATGACTGGATCGGTAACGCGCTGGCTGAGGAGATCCACACGACGCTTCTGACGAGCCAAAACGTGCAGGTGGTCGAGCGTCACGAGCTGCTCGCGCTTGTCGGACGCCTCTACGCCGAGGGCGCGTCGGACATCACGGGGGCGCGGATGCTGGATGCGGCGGGTCGCGTCGGAGCGGGAACGGTGATACGGGGGAGCTTCCAGAACATCGGCGGGCGGGTCATGGTGACAGCCTCCGCGCTGGTGTCCGAGCGGCCCGAAGGGCGCATGCTGGTGCGCATCACCGGTGCGTATTCGGATATCATCGAGCTTCAGGCTGACTTGGCGAAGCAGGTCGCGGACACACTGGGGTATCGCGCGCGGCGCCGGGCGGCGTCCGACGTTCCGACAAGCCGGGCCATGCGCCGACTGTATGCGGCCGCGCAGGCAGCGTTTACGACCGGTCAATACGCGCAGGCGATTCAACACGCGCACGCCGCTCTGGACCAAGAGCGCGACGCTGTGGAACTCCTCAGCCTGCTCGGCGTGTGTCATTCCCGGCTGGGGCAGTACGACCAGGCGATCCGCTGTCACAAGCAACTGGAAGAACTGGCCACACGACAGGGCGACCGCTACCGGCTCGTCGAAGCCACCGGAAATCTCGGGGTCATGGACTACTTCAAAGGCGAGTACCCTCGCGCGTATGAACAGTTGCAACGTGCGGCCGACATGGCGGCGGACCTGGACCTGCTGCCGCTTCTGGCGAAACAGTGCAACAACATGGGGTTTGTGTTGATGCGGATGGAACGTCTTCGGGAGGCTGACCAGGCGTTCGAGGAGGCAATACGCATCAAACTCTCGCTCGGGGCGACGGCGTCACTGGTATCGCCGTACAACGGGCGAGGAGAGATCGCGTTACAGTTGGGACGATGTGGCGATGCCCTGTGTTTCTACGACCAGGCGTTGGTGTGGGCGCGCGAGCTCAATGACCACGTCAACATCGGCAACTGTCACACGCACATCGGCAAGTGTTACGCCCAGATGGGTGACCTGGAGCAAGCGGAGCGCCATTTGACCTCGGCGCTCGAAACGCTCGGGGCAACCGAATTCTGGAATGGAATGACGGTAGCCTACGAGCAATTAGCGGAATTGCACCTCACTCGCCGCCAGCCCGACGCAGCCTTCGACTGTATCGAGAAACGCATCGACCTCGCCCAGCGACATGCCAATCGCCACATGGAAGCGGCTGCCTGGGAGCAGAAAGCCCGCGCGTACGAGCTGAGCGCACAGAAGGATGAGGCGATGCAGTGCTTACGTAAATCCTTTCAGTTGCAGCAGAGTAAGGCCCCCTACGAATCCGCGTCACGGAACAGCGGACCGCGGAACAGGCGGTTCTGAGCAGCGAGCGGCTGACAGAATGATAGGCGTCGCGTCTCCGTTGAACAGTTGGGTCCGGATGACGTCGCGGAGGTCGCGGTGGACGGGTCCCAAGCCAGGCCTCGCGCAAGTCAGCGTGCGTGAATTATGATCCGTTATTCGATAGCTGAAATCCGAATCCGCCGACGAATGTGCCCACGCGGATCCCCTCACTGTCAACCTCGATCGTGACCGCCCCATTATCTCCGGAACTGATTACGCGCCGCGTTGAAGGCAGCTTGGCTGCGATCTCCATCGACGTCCGATGCGTCGACGCCACGCAGACGGATGGATCGACAGCCTCGACAAATGCCTCGGAATTCGCCTCCCAGCCTCCGTGGTGGGGCAGTACGAGCACGTCCGCGCCCAAGCCCCCAATCTCCAACAGTCCCTCCATCGCCTCCTCCTCGATGTCTCCGGACAACAGCACCGACCGCCCCTCATACGTCAGTCGCAACACGAGCGACGACTCATTCGAACTCACGCCTCCGCGCGGATCGCCCGT
>JAJDDS010000680.1 GCA_029260195.1 Phycisphaerae bacterium | reverse complement strand
CCGCTGATCCTGTAGACTTTGCCAGGGGTCAACTTAGTAATATTCTGTTGAATCCACCCGATATCATTGATAACCGAGTTTACAAAGCAGGAGCCTGGGAGTCCGTCACAACCCAGATCTGAGACCCACCCGGAATGCACGGAAGTCTCCCAACCGCTGTCGTCGGTGTCGAAGTTTCCGTTGACAATAGCCGGGTCACCGCCTGCGGCGGGAGGGATCGCGAGAGCGTTGAACGACGTCGCCAGGAACAGGGCAAATCCCGCACCCAACACCTTACTTCTTCGTGTCAGCATTGTTCCTCTCCTGTGAAGAATTCACCTTCGCGGGTCGCCGACGCTCACGAACCCGTGCGGCGCACCACCGTAAACACATGCGACAAAGCGGCCGTCCGAGCGCAATACAAAAGGGCGCGAAACCGAAACGCGCCCCTGTCGTGAGGTATTGGCATACCCGTATCCAAAAGCGGTCCGGCCCCACGCCCCTTTCGGGGCGCGGCACCGGTCACGCATCCTGGATACTGAGAATTGCCAATTTTCACGACAGGACGGTGGCCGAAGCCACGTTTGTTTTGACGCTACTGCTTGAGCGTCTGCGTTTCTATCTCAGTTCCACACCTCCACGAAAACCGTCCGCATTTACGGGCCCGCCGAACCGGGCGTGACCCGCTGTGATTCCTCACATCGTACCCGGACGGGTTGCGGTTTCCAAGCCCGCCCGACGGCTTCGCCGGGCGTCCGCTCCTGGGGATGAGTCGTCCGCTGACGCCAGCGGGTCACTCTCGGAGGGCCTCGAATCGCCTCGAGAGGTCCCTGGATCGTCCGGGGAGGTCCGCGGATCATCCGGGGAAGGCGCGGATCATCGGGGGAAGGTCGCGATGGGTGGCATGCCCAAGCCGAAGGCGCGGGCATGGACGCTCCGGACGCCGTTCCGCATGGCCGCGCTGCGCTTGGCCATGGCACCCGGCGCTTGACTATGGCACCCGACAACCACCGCAGCCGGCGCCCCCCCGAACCTCGGTTTGACGAACCGGGGGCGTCTGTGTTCCAATCCCGACGCGCCGGGAACACTCGGCGCGCCGACGGAACGAACGAATGAACGCGACACCACCGGACGAACAACGACTCGACGACGACAAGCGACGGGCCACCGCCGTGCGGCTGACGCCGAATCGGCACATCGGATCCGTACTCGCCGTCACCATCATCCTGCTCATCACCGGGTGGGGCTTCCTCGTCTGGTACCGAACCGGTTCCCGGATTGATCAACCGTCCTCCACGCCGCCGGCCGTCGAACAGCGACCAGACCAAACAACCTCCGACATCCGGTAGATCCGCGCATCACGCACTGCCCGCGACGCGTGGGCATGTTACGCTCCGAACAACGCCTCCAACGGCCCCCAATCGCCAAGATCACACCAACCATCGCGCATTGGAAAAACCCACCCGACCGGGCTTATAATCACCAGGGTGGTTCTTGTTTTCTGATATGACAGCGCTGCTTCGGTGGGAGACATGGCTTGCGTGGTCTAGTACGGTGTTGGGTCGAACCCACGGATTGCGATCCGTGGGCTTCAGATGACACCTGAGCGGCGATGTAACGCTGTCATACTAATCTCCCCGTGGCGGCAAAAAGGAGTTCAGCGTGGCGGTGCAAACACTGGCTATCATCGGCGGCTCTGGAATCGGCGAGACGTTCGCCAATCGTCCAGGCACGGAGAGTATCGAGATCGACACACCCTTCGGCCAGCCCAGCGGGGCGATCCTCAAAGCCGTCGTTGACGGAATGGACTGCCTCTTTCTTCCTCGCCATGGCCACCGGCACCAGTTCAATCCCTCCCAAGTCCCGTACCGTGCGAACATCTACGCGCTCAAACAACTCGGCGCCACGCAAGTCCTCGCCACCGGCGCCACCGGGAGCCTCCGCGAGGAGATCGTCCCCGGCGACCTCGTCGTCTGCGACCAGTTGATCGACAAGACCCACAGCCGGGACTCCACGTTCTTCGACGACGGGCTGGCGGCGCACATCGAGTTCGCCGACCCCTTCTGCCAGCGCCTGCGCAAGCAACTCCTCGAAGCCGGCGACGCCATCAACACCAGCCTCCACGACGGCGGAACCTACGTCTGCATGGAAGGACCACAGTTCTCGACTCGCGCCGAATCCATCCTCCATCGACAATGGGGGGCCGACCTCATCGGCATGACCTGCCTCCCCGAAGCCAAACTCGCCCGCGAAGCCGAGCTCTGCTACGCCCTGGTCGCTCTCCCCACGGACTACGACTCCTGGCGACCTCGAAATCCGGAGGCCGACAAGAACTCCCTCCTCACCGAGATCCTCGCCAACATGCGCCGCGCGTCCGATGCCGCCACCGCACTCATCGAACACACGATCCGCCGACTCGCCACGGCCGCGCCCGTACCGTGTGAATGCCAAAACGCCCTTGCCCAGGCTATTTGGACCGACAAATCCCACGTTCCGCCCGACGTGATCGACAAGTTGAACCCGCTCATCGGTCGATACTTTGATGGGCAACCGTAATGAGCGCGTCGGTTGAATCCGCGCGAAACCAGCGAGACGTAACGCATGATAACACATTGCACCGCACCATGCGTCACGTTGACGCTCGCGCTCGCCGTGAGCGTCCCCGTCCGTGCCCAACAACTGCCTCCGAACGCCGCCGAGACCCAACCCCCGCCGGGTACGGTCCAGGACGCCTTCGTCAACGACAGCTTCGAGGCTCGCGAACTGGTCGACCGCCTCAAGGCTGATACCGTCGCCGCCGACTGGGTCAGCGCTGCGCGCCGTGCCGGCGACCTCCTCGATCAGCACGCCGTCCGCCTCGTCTCCGATGCCCCGGGGCGATATGAGAGCATGACCCACCATGTGAACGGTATCGTCGCCGACTGGCCGCGGCATGGATTGACCGCCTATCGCGGTCTCTTCGATGAGTCGGCCGAGAAAGCCTTTCAAGACGCCGTTCGATCGCACGATGTCGACGCGTTGCTGCTCGTACTCGACCGCTACTTCTGCACGAGCTGGGGGCTGCGTATCGCGGAGTCCGCCGCCGAACTCGCCATCGAGTCCGGGGATTTCGCCGCCGCTCAAGGCGTTTGCGAGCGCGTTCTGCGCGAGCATCCAGAAGGCGACGCCGACAAACAGCGGTGGTCCGCTCGCATCGCCGTAATCTTGGCCCTCCGTGGAGACGACGAGGAAACCGGCCGTTGGCTGACGCACGAAGAACGGTTCGACGGTCACCCGACGGTCCACTGGTCGGGACACGAGACCCCGCTCGTTCCCCTGGTGCAAGCACTGAGCCCACACGTTCGTGCGCTGCGTGAAAACAACACCGCCGACTGGCCCGCGTTCGCCGGTAACAGCGCCCGAAACGCGGCTGGGGAATTTGTTTTCGATCAGCTCGCGCCGCTCTGGCGATTCGACGCCTTCGCGGACGGCGCGCTTGACGGCGTCACGCCGGAACCCCCTTCCATCGCCACCATTCACGCGATCGAGTCCGGGAGATTTCTGACGCTCAATCTGGTCGCCGGAAACGGCATGATCCTCGCCCAAGACGCGGACAACATTTGGGCGCTCCACGACCACACGGGCACCCTCGCGTGGGACTACCGCGACGGCGATAACTCCGAATCTCGAACGACCGCCGGGGGAGGGTCCGGCGCC
>JAJDDS010000679.1 GCA_029260195.1 Phycisphaerae bacterium | reverse complement strand
GCCACCCACGAGGGGTGGCGCTACATTGGACTGGTCAATGAGCACAACGTGGGTGATGACGGGGCGGGACGGGCGGTCGTTGGGGACGCCGCCTTTGAACATGCGGCGGCCCAGCTCGATTGAGCCGACCCACAATCCGGCGATCTCCGACTCGGGCTTGGGGCGCGTGAACTGCGTGACGATGAAACCGCCGAGCGCGCTGACGACGAGCAGAAACAACGCACGCATGTAGGAGGCTTTGAACTCACCCGCGCCGGTGGCCATCCCGTGCAACTCCATGAACGGCTTGACGATTTGGGGGTACTGAAACGACACGATGGCTGCGATCGCGCCGACGGCCATGGTCCAAAACGCCGCCGCCGGTGTGTAACGCTTCCACAAGATTCCGAGGATAACGGCGACGGCCATGGGCGGTGTGACGGCTGCCGTGAATGCGGCGTGAGCTTCGTAGATCGATTCGAACTGAGCGAACACGGTGACGAGCGCCAACCCACAGGCGGATGCTCCGAGCGTCACGGTGCGCGCTACGCGGAGGTAGTGTCGATCATCGCGTCCCGGAGCGATGTAGGGTTCGTAGATGTCGACGACGGTGATGGCAGCCAGCGCGTTGAGCATCGTGTCAACGGTTGACATCAACGCCGCGATGAGTGCGGCCACCATCAACCCGAAGACGCCGGGTTTGCAGAGCAAGTGGGCGATTGCGATAAACGCATCCGCCCCGGGGGTATCAGGATCGAGCGCGTCGGGTGACATGCGGGCGATGGCGTTGCCCACCCAGCCAGGACCACCAACGATCATCACCGCGAACGGGAGGAGGATCATCGCGTTGATCAGCAGAGTCTTGCGCGCTTCGAGCATGCTCTTGGCAGCCAGGAACCGCATGATGAGCCCCTGGTTGATGAAGAAGAAGACGCAACTGTTGGACATGTCCTGCCAAAAAACGCCGACGAAGTTGAAGTCCGCCGGTTCATTGAACTTGGCGAAGGGGATCCGCGCTTCGAGGGGTAGGTACGCCCAGAAGTTCCGCACGCCCGCGAATAAGCCGTCACCGTCGCCGAGGAACAGCATCCCCAGGACGACGAGGGTCATGCCGGCGCCGATCAGGAGAACCGCCTGCGCGAGGTCGGTGAAGATAATGGCAGTCTGACCACCGACGGTGATGTAGGCGGCCGTCACGACGGTGATGACCGCGCAAGCGGTGAAGATGTCGACGGCGAACAGCGTGTTGGCAACCTTGCCGAGCGTGAAGATCGTGTAGCCGACGTACCCGAGCATGTAGGCAGCCAGCAGCAACGCGCACATCAACCGCGCTCGCGAATCGAAACGCCGGTGGAAGTACTCGGGGACGGAGCGCACGCGTGCGAAGTAGATCACCGGAATCCAAACAAACATCAGCAGCGGGACGTAGAACCAGTCGTTCAAGTACGTCATCGAAGACGCCAACCCGAAGCGGAAGCCGGCGTCGGAGTACTTCACGAAGCTGTAGCTGCCGACGATGCTGGCGAGCAGACTGGCAGCCAATATCCACGCGCTGAAGCGCTGCCCGCCGAAGAAGAAGTCGCGCGTGGTTTTCGAGAATCGGCTGAAGTAGAGGCCGAACCCGAGGATACCCAGCAGGTAGGCTGCCACCACGGCGTAGTCGATCGCGTGGAATGTCACGTCGGGCGTCATGATCGTCCCCCCCGGCCCATGCGGCGCACTGGTGAGTGGCCGAGGTCCTTTGGACGTGATGCACCCGACGGAGATACGGCATGCGACATGGGTGGCGCACCCGGCGTAGGCGGGGCGTCCGGGACGGCGTGGAGGGCGAGGAGGTAGATCGACAGATGCACGGCGAAGTAGGCGAGCATCCCAGTGAGGACGGCGAATAGCCAGAATCGATCCGTCCGCCGGCGGACATCGCACGCCCGCGCGCGCAGGATCAGCACCAGACAGGCCAGGAACAGCACTCCCCCGACCCCGTACTGGTAGATCAGGGGTGCCCAGATAGAAATCGACCCGATCAACGTCTCAACTCCTCGCCGGCGCCGTGTGCAACGCGGGCGCATGGTAAGGGACAAGCGACGGTTGCGCAAGCATGATCGAACCATCGGGATCTTCGCGCCTGCCGAAGACGCCGCAGAAACGCGCCGGAGGGACTGACACCACCGGACCGAATCTGTGAAAAGAGACGGTAGTCACAAGGGCTGGCCGTAGAGGCTGAAGGCGGGGACACTTTTTTTTCATTTTATCCGCGTGATCGCTTGCCAACAGGGCGAAACCGCGAATAATCCGCGCGCGCCGGGGCCGGGTTTTGGTGATCGACACCGGCTGGTCTCGGGCGAACCCGCGCGCCATGGCGGGGATCATGGAGCACCCTGAATGTCGCTGATCAAGGATCTGTTCAAAGAGTCGCCGTTCGAGCCCTTGCGTCACCACATGCGCACGGTGATGGAGTGTGTCGGGCTAGTGAAACCAATGTTCGAAGCCGTTCGACACGAGCGATTCGACGAGTTGCAGGAGCTGGCCAAGAAGGTCTTCAAGGTCGAGCACCGGGCGGACATCATCAAGGACGACATCCGGCAGACCATTCCGAAGCGGTTTTTCCTTCCCGTTTATCGAGGGGATCTGCTCGGGTATCTGAAACTGCAAGACGACATGGCTGACTCGGTCGAGGATATCGCCGCCCTGCTGACGATGAAGCGGCTGGCGCTTCCGGCGGAATTGGGCGATCCGGCGTTCGAGTACCTCGACAAAGTGATCGACGTATGCCACCAGACGTCGGCCATCGCGGACTATCTTCCCACGCTCGCGGAGGGCGACATGGTCGGCCGCGAGGCTGACCACGTGATTCAAATGGTCGCCGACGTCGAAAAGACGGAGTGGGAGGCGGACCGGTTGCAGCATAAG
>JAJDDS010000678.1 GCA_029260195.1 Phycisphaerae bacterium | reverse complement strand
GCACTCGAAGCGCTGGCGCGGAATCTGCGCCGTCGTCGTCGGACTGACCATTCTCAACGCCTGGTTGATTCTGCGCTTCTTTGGTTGATTTCGAGCGACACACGCTCGATTCGCGAACGGCTCCGGCGAGCCGCGGGATTCAGCCCGCGCGATTACACCTTCGTGTTTTTTGTTTGCGCGGCGCGGGTTTGGTCGGGGAGGGGCGTGAAGTCGTAATCACCGAAAAGGTTGGGGGCTTCCGTTAGGAGGATTTCGAGGACATTAGACGCAACCACGCGGATCTCGGTCTCGGCGTGCTCGTTGGCGCGCAGCTCGATGAAATGACGCAGGGCACGGGCGTTCGCGGTCACGAAGATTTTGGTTTCCGTGGCGTTGGGCAGAACGGATCGGGCAGCCTGTCGGGATAGCTTGCGACGCTGAGTCTTATCCTCGATGCCGGCGAATTTGTGATTGAGGCCAGCGACAAGTTTGACGTAGGCTTCCTGGGCGTGCTCGACGGCGGCCAGCCAGACGGCGTGGAGTTCGGCGTCTTCGGCGATGCATGCGGGTTCGACATAGTCAGCCACCGACTCGTCGACGTAGCGCTGCGAGAGTTGCGAGTAGCCGAAGCCCGCGCGGTGACGGATAAGCTCGTGCGTGAAAGAGCGTGAGACGCCGGTGAAGATGAAGTTCCAGACGCAGTGTTCAAGCACGGAGCCGTGCCGAACGTTGATGATACGGTCGAGGTAGGCTTCGTTTCCGCCGGGGCGCGGTTTGGCGAAGCTCATGTAGCAGACCCGTCCGGCGATTTCGCAGAGTTTCTGCCCCGCTACGTCGGTGTCGGACGACCAGTTATCGACGTCGTGATCGTCGAGGAATCGGTCGATCTCGGAATCGTTTGTCGTTTGCTTTCCGACGAGGTAGACGCTGGGTTCGCGAATGATCTTCACTGGGGATCCCTCCTTGGCTTCATCGTTTCATTGCCGACAGCTTTACCCGGACTTGGCGTGGTTTGCAACGCGGGCGACAGCGTCGACCCCGGCGTCCATCGACTCCTAGAGAAGGGGGTCAGGCTTACTTATTCCGACTGGGACGCCCGTCCTACTGCTCCACCACCTCGTCAAGCCGCGACAGGCTAATCACCGATCCCCGCAGCACCACCACCCGACTCCGGTTCACAGAAATCCCGTTCTGCCGGGCCTCGTTCACATACACCTCTTTCGTCGCGTGCCCATCCTGGCAATCGTGCACGTCCGCACCCTCCAACTGGAACCCGCCCTCATGCACCGCCGTGAGGCGTCCCAGGAACACAACCGAACCGGCTGTGTCCAGCACGACCTCGTGCGTCAGGAATTCGTCGAAAGGACCGTCCATTGTGCGACCGATACTCCAGCCGGGCTCCGCGCGGTTGATGCGATGGTCCGCCCCGCCTATAGTCAAGGGGCAGCCGATGCCGACGTCAACACAAGGGGCCGACCCAGCACGGATTTCCCTATGAATCGAGGCCACTCCCTCCCGATCGCGATCCTCCTCGCCGCGTGCGTCGCAAGCGTCCCGACGCTCCTTCTCGCCGACGACACAGAGGACGAATACTATAGCCGTCTGCGCGCCATCGCCAAGAACGACGTCGAAGGACACCTCGTCCTCGCCTCGTGGTGTAGGGACAAGGAACGCTGGCAACTCGTCGCCCGACAATCCCACACCGTCAAAAGCCTCGACCCAAACAACGCCAAAGCCAACCTCCTACTGGAGCTTGCGCGGACGCACCTCGAGAAAGATCACGCAGCGCCCCGTGGGGCAGCCGCTCGGCATGGCGCCGCGCCAACCGCCACCGGACGACAACCCCGCATCCTCACCGACGACGAGGTCCAGAGAATCCGCCGCGCCGAGTTGCTGCGCGATGACCGCGCCCGCATCCGCATCGACCGTCAACTCCTCAAGGATTTCTTCGACGCCAAGCGCGCCGGCGGCGGACTTAACCGTGATCGAAAGTCGTTCTTCAGCCTCAGGCCCATCGAGAAAGCCCTTCTCCTCCTCTCCAGCGAGGAGCCGCGCTTCACCGAGGGCGTCACGGTCATTACCGACCCTGAGCGCATGCGTGTTTTCACCCGCGACATCTCCCCGCTCATCGCCAAGAACTGCGCGACCGTCGAGTGTCACGGCGGCGGCGGACCAAGTGAGTTCCAAATCTACGGTGGCCGCGTCCGCGACAACGTCGCTTACACTAATTTCCTCGCGATACACGAGCGATCCGTCGGCGAGCAGAAACTCATCAACCGAAACGCCCCCGAGAAGAGCCTGGTCCTCACCTATGGACTGCCGCCCCAGCCCGGTGCCGATGACCTGAAACACCCCATCCCGATAAGACCGGCGTACGCCGACACCAACAACCGTGAGTATCAAAAGATCATCGGGTGGCTCAATGCCCTCGCCCTCGAACGCCCCGACTACGGGATCAACGCCGACGCCCGGTCGCAGCCATAACCCCGGTCGCGCGTTACGTACGAATGCGCCGACAACGGGAGTCGAAGCCGACCACACGGGCGTGTTGGAAGTGAGTGGACGGCTGTCCGCCGCCAAATGCAGGTTGCGAGACTCGATTTCCGCGTGCGGACCCACGCGGTAGAGGCGTTCAAGACGCGTGGATTAGTTCTTCTTGGGGTGCAGACCGCTGCGTCTCGCAACTCTCCAGCGCCGCCAGCACCTCTGCATCGTAGTCCTCAATCGGATCCGAGCGCATCGACCTGATCGCGTCGGCCGGCGAGCAAGCCGAACTTCTATGGCCCGCCTCGATCAACACGTCATAGGCTCGGACCGCCCGGATAATCGCAGCTCCGATAGGAACATCGTGCGGCGCGAATCCACTCTCGACGGTCAGGCGGTCCTGAACCGCTTGGTCCTGACTCAGCAGCAGCGGAACCGCCCCGCTCAGCACGGGTTCGAGCGAATGTACCAACTCAATCCCCTGAAACGTGTGTCGTTCGCCCGCAGCCGCGCCCGCCTCCAGCGTCCCCACTGCCCGGCCGATCAGTTGTGTCGTGATCTCGATGTTGCCGATATCGTACAGCAGTGCCCCGACACGGATATCGTCAATCTCCTTCTGCGGCCGCTTCATTCGCTCCGCGACTGCCTGGCTCAACTCCGCCACCCGGCTCGATCGCGCTTTGACCTTCGGGTTCGCGCTTTGCAGGTAGCGAGCCAGCACTTCCACCACGCCGACGTACGCGGTGTGCAACTCCAGCACTTTCGCCGCCCGTTCGTCGCACAGCGTGCCGACCAGAAGTGCCGTCAACCCCAACACACCGGCCCACACCGTGATGGTCAATCCGACCAGAATGTGCGAGGTGTAAGCCGCGTACCCCGACGAATCCAACGTCAGCACGACGGTCACCGTGACGGCCGACAGAACCGCCAACAACCCCGCGTGCATCCGCCCCAGGAAGTAACCGCTGAGCACGACGGGCAGAAAGAACAGATACAGGATCACCATCTTGTGCTCCTGCATCGTCACCAGAAGTCCCGTCATCGCCAGAACGATCAGAATCAGCAGAAACTCGAACGTTCGTCGGTTGTTTTGGGATGTCCAATTCATCGCGTATTCTCCGGCGCGTCAGGAAACCGTTGTCGCCACCCTCTTCGAGGCATCATCAACACCGCCGACGCGTCCGGCGTCGCGTGCATCGTCCGCCGGCGCATAACGCCGAGCCATATCCAGGAATTGATCCGCCAACGTCAGCCAAATCTCCACGATCTCCGGATCGAATTGTTTCCCCGCGCCCTCTCGTACAATCTCCACGCACTTCGCGTGCGGTATGGCAGACTTATACACGCGGCGCGACGACAGTGCGTCGTACACATCACACACTGAGATGATCCGAGCTGACAGTGGAATCGCCTCCCCCGCGAGCTTTTCGGGGTATCCACTTCCGTCCCATCGCTCGTGATGCGACAATGCGATCTCCCGTGCCATCTCCAGGAAGTTCGAGTTACCCAGACGACGCTCGATTTCCCGAAGACAGTCCGCTCCGATCGTCGTATGCACCTCCATCCGCGACCGTTCCTCATCCGTCAGCGGACCGGGTTTCAACAGAACACTGTCCTCGATGCCAACCTTGCCAATATCGTGGAGCGCCGAACTCGTTCCGATCAACCGCACAAACGCCGGCGTCACCGTCTTGCCGTACTTGGGAAGCCGGCGCATCGCTGACGCCAGCATCGACGAATACACGGAGATTCGCTCAAGGTGGTCACCCGTCTCCGGATCACGCGAATCCGCGAGCTTCGCCAATCCGAAGATCACCGCGTCCTGCGTGCGCACAAGACTCTGGATCCGCTTCAGCGACACCGCGTCCGACTCTCGCAGCGCTCGTTCCTCGCGCTCTGTGTAGGACGCCAGCATTATGTACAACGTGATCCCCAACAAACTGCAGGTCCACACGCCAGCCAGCACGCCGACCGAACCGAACCCGGCACCCAGCGCCTCCGCCTCGCCTGCGACATCCGACCTCGATCGATGGAATATCAAATACCCCGAACCGTTCCCCACCGCGTACGACACTGCCACCTGCCGTTCCCCCTCCGCTTCGAATCCTCCCGCCGTCGCCCCTGATCCCTCATACAAGCCGACCGGAACGTCAGTCCAAACCAGCGCCTCGCCGATCGCCGGACTTAACGCCGCTCCCGATGGGTTCGCTTCCCGACGGTCCACCACCGCCCGATCCCCGTCGACCAGCGTTACGCCCCAGCGGCCAATCCTCGGGACGCGCGCCAGCAAATCACGCACGGTCTCCACAGATTCCGCGCCGAGCTGACGCTCCACGTCAAGCTCATCAGCCATCCCCTCCCCGCCGAGCATCTCCCGGCAGGTTGCCAGACCGGCCTCCGCGAGGTCCGCCCACGCCTTCGTCACTGCAGCCTCGCGAAGCGACGACCGAGTATGCCTCTGCTCGATCCACAATCCCAGCGCCACGCACGCCACCTGTGCGACAATCAAGAGTCCAAACTTCTTGGCGCGCGCGCTCATTGTACGTCTGCCGGCCTCAGGACGATGCGGTGCGAGAACGCCCGCGACGAAGAGCCTCACACCAAGATCGGTATCGGCTCTCAAAGGACTTCAATGTGGTTGGACCATTCCATTTCGTGCGTGCGGGGACACCGCACCGCTCAATGTCTCCGCTTTTCGGACGCGCGCCATGCGCCAACGCCGACCCCGAGGCGGCAGAATCCAACGTGACGCCGTTATCGGACGAGCCGCAAACCGTCGACAATTCTCGGACAGTTCCAGAATGAGACCCGTGAAATGGACGATTAGTACGACATGATCCCGGGGAGGCTAGCTGCGCTGCCCTTGTGCCGCTCAGTGACGGCGCGGCTCCGCAGACGCCGTTCCAGGGAAACCGCTCGGGGACTTGGGGCACACACGTACCATGACCGACGCCGCTCGAATATGCATTTTCGCCCAGCCAACGACCGAAATGGCGGGCTTCCGCGCCGTGTTTGACGCCCAGGAAGGCGTCCTTGTCGTCGGCGCCGTCAGCGACGTGGAGTCGCTCCGCGAGTCTCTATTGCGCACCGACGTCGACATCGTTGTCGCCCAGCTCGACGGCGAGAGCACCCTCGATGTCGTTGAAGGCGTCGCAAAAAACACCCCGGAAATCGGCATCATCGGCGTCAGTGGCAGCAACGACGCCAATCTCATCATCAAAGCCATGCGTGCCGGTTGCGCTCAGTGGGTCTGCGAGCCCATCGATTCCGAGGACCTGCGCAACGCCGTTGCACGGGCGAGACCGGCGAAGGTGACGTGCGCGCACACTTCCCGCCGCATTTGCGTCGTCGGGTCGTCGGGCGGATCAGGAGCGACGACCGTCGCCTGCAATCTCGCGATCGAGTTGGCTCACATCACACAACAGAGGAACGCCCTCGTGGACCTCAACCTCGAGTACGGAGACGTCTCTTGCTCGTTCGACTGCACCCCGAAGTACTCGATCGCCGACATCTGCGGCGAAAACGTCGAGCTCGACTGGGACATTCTAAACGCTGCGCTTCACAAACTTCCCTGCGACGTCTCGATCATCGCCCGCCCCGAACGCCTCGAAGATGCCCGCCAGATCAACCCCGAAAGCGTCGATCTGCTATTTCGAATGCTCGGCGACCTCTTCCCTTCGGTCA
>JAJDDS010000677.1 GCA_029260195.1 Phycisphaerae bacterium | reverse complement strand
TAGCTCACGCTTCCTGCCTCCATCACGCCTGCCCTCAACCATTTGCCGATCAGGCGAAGCAACACGCCGTCACGCGACGGCGCTCGCGGATGCAGGCTGCACGGTGGTGTATGTTGTCGCGGATGGACTGCTCATTGGTTTAATTGGTCTCGGGGATACCGTGCGTCCGTCGGCGGAGCGCGCCGTGCGGGCACTGGAAGAGCTGCGTATCGAAACAGCGATGATTACCGGCGACAATCCGCGTACAGCCCACGCAGTGGCTAACTCGATCGGTATGGACACCGTGGTGGCAGAGGTCACACCCGAGCGGAAGCTGGAACACGTGCGCCAGTATCAGTCGGCGGGCCACACTGTCGCGTTCGTCGGCGACGGGATCAACGACGCGCCGGCGCTTGCGGCGGCTGATGTGGGGATTGCGTTTGCGGCGGGGACGGACGTCGCACAGGCTGCGGCCGACGTGACACTGATCCCGGACGACTTGGAACTGATCCCCCAGACCATCGCCGCGTCCCGGCGCACACTGCGGATCATCAAGCAGAACCTATTCTGGGCGTTCTTCTACAATGTCGCAGCCATCCCCCTCGCCGCGACCGGCCGCATCAACCCCGCCCTCGCCGCCGCCGCCATGATGATTTCCTCCATCACTGTCGTCCTCAACTCCCTCCGCCTCCGCATCCCCAAGTAGGTCCTGCGTTTTCGGCGTAACGATAGCAAACCGGAAGCAACAGCGAGACGCTCTGGCCATATGCCTCGACGGGTAACATGCGGTGTCATGTCCGCTACGGAAATACGACGGGACACGCTGCGGCGGGTCTTCGGGCACGATTCGTTTAGGGACGGTCAGGAGGCGGTGATCGATCGGCTCCTGGCTGGCAAGAGCGTCCTCGCGGTTTTTCCCGCCGGCGCGGGCAAGAGCCTCTGCTACCAATTGCCGGCGCTGTTGCTCGACGGGCTCACGCTGGTCATCAGCCCGCTGATCGCGCTGATGAAGGACCAGATCGACGTCTTGGCCCGGCGCGGCGTTGCCGCCGCGCGATGCGACTCGAGCCTGGACCGCGAACAGGCGACCGAGACGATGCGGGCCATCCGCGCGGGCCGATTGAAGCTCCTCTACATCTCACCGGAGCGATTGGCCAACGAGCGTTTCCTTCAACGCGATGAAAGACGCGCGGATCGATCTGCTGGCGGCGGACGAAGCGCATTGCATCAGCCAGTGGGGTCACAACTTTCGACCGGACTACCTGCGCATCGCCAAGATGGCGGATCAACTGCGCGTCGGGCGCGTGCTCGCGTTGACTGCGACGGCGGCGCCGGAGGTGTCGCGCGCCATCGATCGCGCGTTTCACATCGCGGATGACGACGTGGTTCATATGGGCTTCTATCGGTCAAACCTGCAGATCCACGCAACGCCGTGCGACCCGTCTGATCGCGACGCGCTGCTGCTGTCGCGGCTTCGTGATCGACCCGCCGGCCCGTCCATTGTCTATGTGACGCTCCAGAAAACCGCCAAGCGCGTGTCCGAGTTCTTGTCCCGAAGTGGATTCGACGCCCGCCCGTACCATGCCGGTATGGACATCGAAGAACGCAATGACGTGCAGGAAACGTTCATGTCCTCGGACCGAATGATCGTTGTGGCGACGATCGCTTTCGGCATGGGTGTTGACAAGGCCGACATCCGCTCGGTCTATCACTACAACCTACCCAAAGGGCTCGAGCATTATATGCAGGAGATCGGCCGCGCGGGCCGCGATGGCCGGGAATCCACGTGCGAACTCTTCGCCCGCCAGGAGGACGTTGTAACGCTGGAGAACTTCATCTACGGCGACACGCCGGATGACGCGGCCATCGCCTCGATGATCGATCTGGTCCTGCGGCAGGAAGACACGTTTGACGTGTCGGTCCACAGTCTTTCGGCGGACCACGACATTCGCCCGCTGGTCGTACGTACGCTATTGGCCTACCTCGAATTGGACGGGTTGATCGAGGCAACGGGGCAGCTCTACACGACGTTCAAGTTCGAACCGCTTCGCCCCTCTCAGGAGATCTTCGCCGGTTTTGACGCGGACCGAGCGGAGTTTCTGCGCAGAGTGTTCACCCATGCCCGGAAGGGGCGGAGTTGGTTCACGATCGACGCCGACGACGTGAGTAGTGGGATCGGCGAGCCGCGCGAGCGGATCGTGGCTGCCATTGACTACTTGGAGCGCCAGGGCGACTTGAACGTCCAGGCGTCGGGCGTGCGGCATACGTTTCGGCGGCTCGCACGGAGCATCGATGGGGATGATCTCCTGGCCCGCATGACGCAGCGATTCGGCGAGCGCGAGCGGCTCCACGTCCAACGGATTCACACGGCCTTGGCGCTGGCGACGAGCCCGGGTTGCCTGACCACACAGCTGCTGGAGTACTTTGGCGAACGGAGGCCGGCATGTGGACATTGTGGCCACTGCAACGGGCAGAACGCAACAGCGCTGCCTCCGCAGCGCCGCTGGCCGCTCGGCGACACGGAACGGCGATTGATTCGGAATCTAGACGCCGATGGAAGCGCCGCCCTGTGCAGCACGCGCCAACTGACACGGTTTCTTTGTGGCCTGTCATCACCAGCAACCTCGCGGGCCAAGCTCATGGGTCGTCCAGCATTCGGCGCGCTGGCGGATCTGCCGTTCCGCGACGTGCTCACTTTCGTCGATGCGACGCGCGGTGATGCTCCACCGAGGATCAGGCCTGCAACCTGACCTTTGGTAATACGTCAGGCCGCACGTCCGTTCGCAGCATCGCCGACAATTCACAGGCTCGAAGATCCGTCTCGCAAAAGCGCGTTTGCCTTCGCGTGGGCACTGATTACGATGAGCGGACACGAAGCGATAATCGCGCGAGCGCGGTCAAACGTGAAACAAGGAGGACAACCTTGCCATGGCACACAACCATCGCGAGCTCACGCTCAAGGATCGTCTCTCACGACTGACGTATCAAAAGGCGTGTAAGCTGCTTGGAAAGGGCGGGGATCACCTGATCCGTCAGGGCGGGAAATACGAGATCGACATCAACGAGGCTGTTTTCATCGGCAGCGACCTTCTGCGCGTGCGCGTCAATGGCGCGGTCGCGACGATCACGACAATGGCCGAGACGCCGCAGCGCTTGAACTTAAATTGCACGCAATGCAGCGGCGCGTGCGAGCACGTCGGCGCGGCCGTGTCGCTGGTGCTGGAAGAGAAAACCGCGTTGGGCCTGGCGACGCCGCCGCCCGAACGAACGCCGATCGAGAGCCTTGACGACGGCGAACTCGTCTGCCGTGCGATTGCGGAGCGACAAGAGCGGGCCCGTACGGAACGAATGACGGTTCGATCCACGAATCGACGCGCGCTTTGGACGGACTATCTGGTCACCAGCGCTAACACGGGCAAGACGTATCGAGTGGCATTGCGCGGTTGGGAGCCGGGCGAATCCTACTGTTCGTGCCCGGACTTCCGCAACAACACGCTGGGCGTCTGCAAGCACATCCTGAACGTGCAGCGCAAAACCAGCACGCGTTTTTCCGCCGCCGCGCGACGACGTCCGTACAAGCAGACGGACATCGCGGTTCATCTGCACTATGGCCCGGAATTGGAATTACGGATTCTGCTGCCGACGCGACTGGAGGCGTCGGCGGCGCACATCGTGCGACCACTCCGCGATCGTGCGATTCGCGACCTGCCGGATTTGCTCAAGCGCATTCAAAAACTGACGGCGCTCGGTCACCAAGTCATCGTCTATCCCGACGCCGAAGAGCATATCGACCGGCGGCTCTATCTCGATCGGATCGCCACGACCGTCAAGGCAATCCGCAAGAACCCGAAGCGACATCCGCTGTGCAAGGAACTCCTCAAGGCCGAATTGCTGCCCTATCAACTGGACGGAATCGCTTTCGCCGTCGGCGCCGGCCGCGCCATACTGGCCGACGACATGGGGCTGGGAAAGACGATTCAGGGCATCGGCATCGCCGAATTGCTCGCCCGCGAGGCGGCGATCACGCGGGTGCTGATCGTCTGCCCGGCCACGGTGAAATCGCAATGGCGGAGCGAGATCACGCGTTTCTCCAGCCGTAACTGCCAGTTGGTACTCGGCCGCGCCGAGGAACGTGCCGGTCAATACGACAACGGCTGCTTCTTCACGGTGTGCAACTACGAGCAGGTGCTGCGCGACATCCTGGCCATCGAGAAGGTCAAATGGGACCTGATCATTCTCGATGAAGGCCAGCGGATCAAGAACTGGGAAGCGCAGACCAGCCGCGTGATCAAAGGCCTCAGATCGCCGTTCGCTCTGGTGCTGTCCGGCACGCCGCTGGAGAACCGGCTTGATGATCTGTTCTCGGTCACCGAGTTCATTGACGACCGCCGCCTGGGACCGGCGTTTCGATTCTTCAATCGGCATCGCGTCATCGACGAATCCGGCATGGTTTTGGGCTACAAGAACCTCGCCGAGCTTCGGAAGCGACTCAAGCCCATCCTGCTGCGCCGAACCCGCGCCTCCGTGCTACAAGACCTGCCCCCGCGGACGACCGAGATCGTGCGCATCGCACCCACCGAGGAACAGTTGGCTTTGCACG
>JAJDDS010000676.1 GCA_029260195.1 Phycisphaerae bacterium | reverse complement strand
GCGATTCCGATCGCTCGCGGGCTTCGAGGATCACCATATTGAATTCGTCGATCACGTCGAGGCAGCGCGGTATGGCGATGCGACCGTCGTCCGCGTCTCGAAAGAAGTCCGCCAGGTCGTTGTGCGTGCGAGCGATCCCGCGGGCGCGGTCGTCACGGAAGGTCTTCGCGAACACCGTATCCCGCCCGCGACAGCGCAGCGTGCAACGTCGCCCGGCTCGATACCCCACGATATCGGAGATGATTCCATCCGCGTGCTCACCGTCGCCGATGAATGCGCCCGCGCGCGATTCACCAAGCACCTCGGCCATGCGGGCTGGATTCAGCGCGCGCGCTAACCACGGCATCCGCCGGTCACGATCCGGGCTGTGGAGAACCATCGACAATTCGTCGACGACCAGTCCCACGCCCATCAATCCGTCATTCGCCACAATAGCTTGGCCACAATCGCGCGCGTACGCGCGGCGATCCTTGACGGCGACGGGATGTTGAAAGCGCCCCTGCAGCCGAACGGTCCGCGTCTCGCCACCGGCGCCGATCAACTCGATATTGTATTCGACGGCGTAGCGCCCGCGTTTGTGTGGCCAGAACCGGACCACACCTACGCGATCGAGACGCCACGGTTCGGGCAGCGTCAGCCGGTCGCCCAGAAGCGGCAGCACAATCTCTGGAGCGAGACAGTGCGACACACGCGGTGGCCGCATTCCGGCGCCATTCGCCGATTCAATCGCCATCGCTTCTCGTCCGTCCGTTTGTCAGGGGTCGCACTTTCCGCACGGCGCGAAGCCGGCATTGAACGCGTCGCGGCGAGACGCGAAGCTCACGTTGTTCTCGGGCCGAGTGCTGGCAACATCATCGCAGGCGCCGCGGTGAAACAACCCGTGCTTGCGATCGGCGGCGTAGGTTTTTTCGGCTGCGACGTTCGACCGCTTCCACACCCCGACTCGCTTGGCACGCGCTCGTTCCTGCGCGGCCAGCAACTGCTCCGCGTAGCGTTGTTGTCCCGGCCGTAATCGGACGTACGCCAGCCCGTCAGCCACCAGCCGCTCATTAACGAACTCGTCCCCGCAGAACACGTACGCCACCCAGCGGTCCTTCTCGTCGCGCTGCGTCTCCCCGAACCGCATGCGAATCTTCTTTCCCTCGACCAGCGATCGGTTGAGCGCCGTCGCTTCCTGTCCGAACGGCTCTTCGTTGTACGGCGCCCGGATTCCCGCGTAAATCACACCTTCGTCATCGTCGGTCTTGACGCGGTTCCCGCTGATAACCCGTTCGACGACGGCTTGCTTGACGCGCGTGGTTTCCGGCGGCTCGACGAACTCGGGGCGTTTCGCCCGCCAGACGCTGTACCCGATCACGAAGACCGCCAACGTGACGACGGCGATGGTTTTCTTGGATACTGAGGACTCGTCCATCAGCGGCCTCCCGCGGTACCGGTTGGGCGCGACGAGCCAGGGGGATCCAACCCGCATCGCCGATCCGCACGCCGCCCCGAGCACACCTCCAATGTCTCCAGTCCTCGCCGTCCCTTTCGCAAAATCGGCCCGATCATGTCCCAGACGGCTGACACATGCGACGACGTGGCGTGCCGAAACGCATGGATCGCGCCAATGCGAAACAGCGACGCCGCCCACTGAAACGCGAGCGCCGCCTCGTCCAGCCGGCCGACTTCCGATTCGTACGATTCCAGCATCGCCCGCACGATCGCGGCATACTGATCCGACCCGCGCCCCGACGCCAAACACCATAGCCACTGGTGCGCCAAGTAGTTGCCAACGTCGATGCAGCGATCCCCGACGCTGAGCATGTCGAGATCCAGCACCGTCACCGTCCGGCGACCGACGATCAACTGCGACTCGTAGAAATCGCCGTGAATGACCACCGGATGAGACGGCGACACTCCCTCGAGCGCCGCCCGCAGCATTTCCACCAACCCATCCGCCCGCTCAGCCAGATCCGGCTGTACCTCGTCGATCACATCACGCCATCGCGTCACCACCGACATTTGCTGGGACAGGTCCGTTCTTTTCAGGTCGCACGGTTCCGATGTATGGATGGCTGCCAGCGCCAACGCAGCGCAACGCGCCAAAGACTCACCCGACGATCGCGGGCCGTCGGACACCGAGCTATTCGCCCACTCCGACAGCGTCAACTTCAATTCCGGCAAATACCCGACCATCCGCGGCACGCGCACCTTATCGCCGCTCTTCGCCCGCAAATGTCCCGCCAGCCGAAGTTGCCGCTCGCAGAGTTCCGATCCCCGATCGTCCGCGAAGCCCTTCCCCACCAAACCGAATCGAGATGACGTCGTCGGAGCGTAATGCACCACGAACCGCCGACCCGCCCGATACGCAATCTGCGTCGCCCGCCAACCGGCTGACCGATCAAGCCACCACGCGCCGAGTCCGTTGAGGCGTCGCAGCACGCGTTCCGTATCCTGGCATTCGGTCAGATGCGGCAGCTTCAGGTCCCGGTCCGTCGAATGTACCGTCATGTACGCGTCATCGAGATCGAACAGTAATCCGCCGACGCCCGACTCGCTCAACACCGGCGCCGTCGACGCGCTGGCGCCGTCATGCGCGATGCACGGCAATCGGCCGTACAGCTTGGTTTTCGCCGATGGTCGACCCTCGCCCGACCGCAACACCACGTCGTATTCAATATCGACTTGGTCGCCTGTTCTGGGATGAAACCGCGCGATCCG
>JAJDDS010000675.1 GCA_029260195.1 Phycisphaerae bacterium | reverse complement strand
GCGCCAAGGACGCGGAAGGATTAAGTAGGAGTGGGGTGTACGCGTTCAGTGGAGATGACCCGTCACGTCAATGTAGCGTCCTACGTGGCGCAACAAAGGGACCAGGCCGGAAAGGAATCGAAGCTCATCAAGGACTTCTCGGTATTTGATTTTCATCACATCCCCGAAGAGCCGGTGGTTCGGGACGAGTGCAAGACGCTCATCGATGAGATGGTTCGGTTCGAGGTCTCGGGCATCCCCACCCATCACGCCGTCATCGGCAGCCGGGGGTCCGGCAAAACACTCACGGTCAAGTACCTCCAGCGCGTCGTGCCGGAACACGCCGAGCTGGATGTCGTTTATGCAAACTGTCGGCACCACAGCACCACCTACAAGATTCTTGCCCGCCTCGTCGGTGTGCAGCCGCGCGGGGCGAGCCTGGCCGAGCTGTTCGAGCGCTTTTGCAGCATGCACCCCAAGAAAACCGTGGTCGTGCTGGATGAGATCGACCTGATGAGTCCGAAGGATCGGCGCCGCGAAATCCTCTATCTTCTGAGTCGAAGCGCACAGCCGTACATGGTCGTCATGCTGTCAAACTCACCGCAGCTACTCAAGGAGCTGGACGCCGCGACACGCAGCAGCCTTCAGCCGGTGCCGCTTCACTTTCGAAACTACAACGCCGGGCAGATCCAAGAGATTCTCCGTGACCGTGCTCAGCGCGGACTTCACGCGTGGGAAGAGGGAACGCTGTCCGAGATCGCGGCGCTGACCACCCGCCTCACCAACTCCGACGCCCGCTTGGCCATCAAGACCCTTCAGTACACCATCATGGGCCGGGGAAAGGATCTCCGTAGCTGTTTCGAGCGTGCCCGTCGCGACCTCGTGATCGATGTGATAAGCGACCTGTCGGATTCAACGCTGATGATCCTGTGGGCCACGGCCACCAGCAAGGTGAGTTTCGCCAAGAAGATCTACGAGCGATACTGCAGATTCAGCCGCCAACACCGAGAGAAGCCGTTCAGCTACGGCTATTTCTATTCGAATCTCAGTCACCTGCAGAGCATCGGCCTGATCGCGCTGGTATGCACCAAGCAGGGGCGAACGTACGCCAACCGCGTAGTGCTGACCTTTGACGCGGCGACCGCCACGAAGATTTGCGCGCTGCGTTTTGAACAGTAGAGAGAGAGTGGAGTGTACACGTGGAGCCACTTTCTGAGTTGTGACTCGTCTCGCATTTTTCTTGATCCGCAAATCGGCGCCGGCGACCGCCCTATATATATAGTTTCTATATTGAAAGGAAATAGAAAAGGAAGGGAAGGGAGGTGTGGAGGGAAACCACCTGAGTGCCCAGCGCCCACGCGTACACTCCACATACTCTGTTTTGCTTTCACAGGGATTTGTGTCGACCGTTCGATCCTGAAGAAGGTAACCACGTCACGGTGGCACCAAAGGATTAAATATCCGGGCCCCGTGCAGGTCTCTTGAGGTGACAACCATGGGCAAAGGAAGGCCACCAGTGTGTGTGTACTGCAAATCATCCCGCTCGATACGAAAGGGCCTGCGGCGCACAAAGCAGCTCGGTGTCCGACAGATTCGGCAGTGCAGAGGGTGCGGGCGAAAGTTCACACCGCGACGTCAGGCCAGAAAAGACGCACGGCGCTGATGACTCGCGATTTGAAGCAACGGCGCGTCGCCGTCGATAGGAAGAGCATCATCGACGCGGCTCAGCGGATGTTGGAAGCGGTGTCACAGTTCGTTCGACGCGCCCGGGAGTATTTCTATCACGTCCAACTCTCCGGCCACGCGTGCCCGCGATGCGATGGGCCATTAGCGATGGCGTCTGAGGGGAAGTGCCAGTGCCTTTCATGCCGATACGAGTTCGATCCCACCGCAGAATTCCAGAGGTGTTCGTCGTGCGGTGGAGAGCCGCGATTGCGGATCCGGCGGTACGAGTGCAGTCGATGTCGGAGCCAGGTGGTCTCCCGCTTCCTTTTCGACGGCCTCGTGTTCGACGCCGACTACTTCCGGCAGAAGATGGTCGAGCATCGCGGGCGGAAACGTGAGCAGCGCGAACGCGTCAGGTTGATGCTCACAGAAAGCCGTTCGGGAATTGTCGATCAAGCGGCTATTGACCTGGGCGCCGTGCCCGGCCTCACTGAAGCCTTGGATGAGTTGTCAGCCGTGACTGAGCTGCCCTTCGTTTACGAACCTCGGAACGGCTTCGACCTGCGGCGTTACCAGGCGCACGTGCGAGCCCATATCGGGGCGATTCCCAAAACGCTGGAGGAGATACCACCCCTGGGCGATCGCGCGAAAATCGACCGCATCTGGCGCTTTATCGCGATTATTTTCCTGGCGCACGCCGGGGTCGTTCATGTCTGGCAGGATGGCTCAACCGTGATGGTGATGCAATGTGAAACTAACCGAGAAGGACAAGACGTTCTTGGAGAACTTGAAGGCGCTGATGGAGTCGAAGGACTTGTGGGTTGAGCTGCGAACCGACCAACCGAGCAGCATGGTCCTCAAGGGTACCTATGGGGAGAAGATCTATCGGGCGTTTCGCATGAGCCGCCAGGGCGTCCGCTGGCGATTCTGGCGCCTATATAATGATATCTATGTTTCCGCCTTCGAGGCGATCCTCTTCATCGAGAAGACCTTCGGCACGCAGCTCCGCGAGCATGCCATCCGTATCAGCCGAGAACGCCATGCGCTACGACAGGAAGCGACGCGAGGCGGATTCCGAGACGCGAACACGATTGGAGGACGGGAAGGTGGGCACTCGTGACCGAATCCACGAAGATCGAGTTTCGGCACCGGCGAATCAGTGAAATCGACGACTTGACTGATTTGGTGACGATCTTGTTCCCTGGGAATCGGAATCAGCGGCATGCGGCGGCACGGATTCTGTTGGCGCTCAAGTCCTCCAAGGCGCCGTTGTCATCACTGTGCGATCTTGAAACTAGGCATGCAGTATCCCGTCGGACCATTCAACGTGCTCGTGCGAAGTTAGCACGTCTCGGTTTGATCGAGCACGTCACCTGGATGTACAGCCGGTACGGTGGGCGGACCGGTTGGCGGTTGTCGAGTCGCATGAGCGCCGCCCTTCGGCTACTTGCCGGCAAAGTGGAGGGGTGGCGAGAAGACCAGCGGCCCCAGCGGCGAGAGAAAGACGAGCAGCTCGTGGAACTGCTTGATCGGCCGTCATTGGTGTTTGACGCCCCGAACTGACATTCCTCGTCGACAAGCCATCTTGCGATGCGGTCACTGAAGTGGCATTGAATTGTAAAGGGATTTGCCCTCCGAATCGTTCTCGTCGAGATCCAATTCCGGCCATGCCTCCGGTGCCGCGTTTGGTGATCAATCCACCTTGTTGGACGCAA
>JAJDDS010000674.1 GCA_029260195.1 Phycisphaerae bacterium | reverse complement strand
CCGCGGCTGATTCCGAAACGACAACACGTCAGGTCAATCCCCACGCGAGGCGGCTCCTCCGCCGGGCCAGCCGTCTTCAACTGTGCTCCCGATTGCCCCCCGCATCCAGAATTGAGTAGAATGGACGCCGACTGACCAACGGAAACCGACCGATGCCATACGCGCGAACCACCCTCCGGCTGATTCTGCCCCTGTGGTCAAGCTGCGCCGGGAGCACCCTGGCCCAGCAGGCCGATCGCCTCGACCCCGACAAGGTCCAAGCCGCAACCCAAGCGTTCACCGAAATCAGCCGCGACGTACAAGCCCTCGGCGACTGGTCCGATCAGGCGGCGCTTTTCGAGACCATCATGGACCAGGCGTGGCGCGACAATCAGTGGGATTCCGAGCCCGATCGGTTCGCACGCGAGCTTGCATCCGCCGTCACACGCATCCCGCCGTGGCAGTTCAATGATCGCATGAACAAAATGACGGACATGATCGGCGAGCGCTACAACCTCGACACCGGCCAACGGGCCAGATTCCAGGCCCGCATCATGCGCGAAGCCGCCGGGTTCGCCATCTCCAACGCTGAGGTCATCGCCTCCCAGGCTCGCGACTTCGTCGACATGCGACGCACCAACCAGCCCTTCACGGCGGAGCGCATCGCCAAATGGACCCGCGAGAGCGACCCTTTGCTGGCTGATGGCTGGGTGCGCATGGACCGCGTCGCCGAGAACATGAAGCGCGACATGAACCCCGACCAGAAGCGACTGCTGCAAAAGGACTACGAGCGGTTCGATCGGCGCATGGACGACTTCCTAAAGCGACGCGACGCCTGGGCGAAAGGCGAGTGGTCGCCGCGAGAATGGGGGCTGCACAAAGACCCCGCCCACAGCCCCGCCGCCCGACGCGCAGCCGTCACGAACCCGGACGCTGCCGCCCGGCTGCGCCCCGATGCAACGCCCGGACACACCGACTCCGTGATCATCCCCGCCGACATCGCACGGGACCGCGACCGGCGCCGCCCGCCCGACGCCCTCCCGCACAACGAATCCACGTGGGCACGCTACATCCGCAAATTCATCCAGCGACACCGCCTCGACGCCGGCCAGCGCGATGCAGCCCACTCCATTCTTGCGGAGCTCGAAGCGCGAGCCGCCCAGTACCGGCTGAAACACGCCGCCGCCATCAACGCCATCCCGCCCAACGAACACGATACCGCCGATAAACTGGCCCCGATCCGGGCCATGTTCGACGAACTCAAAGCCCGAGCCGACGCCCTCCTTACACGTATTCAGCGCGATAAGAAGAAAGACTGAAATCCCGAGAATCACGTGTCGCAACCCGCAGCGCCAGCACCACCCACAACGACGATACGCCTTGAATTAGCTGAACTTACGGCGTACGATCTGTCGAAATACCGTACGGAAATGGTATGCCCCGATCAGAGGCGGATAACCTGCCGCGGACGCTATTGATGATCCCGAACCGCAACGACGCACACACCACGACCAGCCGCCGACACGCGCATCGCGTCGCCCGGATCATCGCGAGCGCGCTCCTCGTCGCCGCGATGCTCCCCGCCGCGGCCGAGGCGCAACGGACCGGTCGTCGCCCCACGGCCGGCGGCGCGGCCCGCCCTTACGGCCGAAACTCCGCCGCCGGCTCCCGACCTCGCTCACGGGTGAACCGTCGCGGCCGGACGCCGGACCTCAACAGAAATGGAACGTCCAACTCTCAGATTAACGTCTTCCTCAACCGCCCCCGCGGACTCGTTCAAAGATCGGCCTTCGGCGCGCCCGTCCGCCGCATGAGCCTCGGATCTACCTCCGAGACCCGCAAGTACACGCCTACCCAAGACGAAATCGACCGGGCAGTGGAAGAGATCACTCGGTCCGGCGCCTTGGAGCGCCCTGATCGATACGCCGAATTCCTATTCTCAGAGATCACCGCGCAGCGACGCCGTCTGCTCACCGATGCATGGGGTTACTTCAAAGACCGCGACTACCTCCGCTCTCGCGCCGCGTTCGAAGCCGCCGAGATGATTGACACCAGAGCCCCCGCCCCGCGATTCGGACTTATCATGCTCGACGTCGCCAACCAGCACTACCGTCGCGCCATGACACAGTTGGCCAAAAACGTCGGCTACGACGCACGCCGAGCTCCGGGCGCCGAAGGACTCTTCGATTACGACGTCTCTTTGCGACTGGCATTCGCTTCCGAGGATGACTTGCGATCCACCTTGCTCAGCCTCCGCGAATTCGCACAGCAGAACCTCGAGGTCGCCCCAGTGCAGGCACTCTACTGCTACGTTCTCTGGTACTCGAGGTTCCAGGACGGGATGATCGAGTCCGCCAGCATCGCCGCTAGGCTGCGACGCACCGCGCGCGATCCCGAATCACCCTGGGCGAAGTTTGACGGCTTCATCCAGGCGGCGCGACGCAAGATGCAACAGGACCGCCAGGCGCAAGGTTTGCCCGGCGCGGCGGGGGGACTATAGTGCATCATCCGCCATCCACTTCGGTACCCGCGCGATCGCCGATCGGCAGGTGGATGAAGGAACGGTGAGATTCGGTCACTCTGTCGCCGTCACCTGACACGACTTCCGCATCCGACCCGTGATACTCTGGACCGCGATGTGACGAACCACACCAACGACGAACCGATCGACGAACAAGCACCCACCGAGTGGTTCGCACGCCATCGCCAGCTCACCACCGCGCTCGTCTACGCGATGCTGTTCACCCTGTCGTTGATCGCGGCATTCGCCCTGGCGTACAACTTCCACCGCTCCGCACGCTGGTTCGGAGGACTCTTCCTACCCCTTGCCATCCTCGCCGTTCCCATCAAACTCGTCGTCTTCGCATGGATGAAGCAGTACCGCGGATCGTGGCGATACGTCGGTCTCTACGACCTCTTCGGGGTCGTTCGAGCTTCGCACGTTAGCTCGTTCATTCTCGTCGTAGCCTACTTCATCATCGAAAACATCTGGGATAGCGTCTACGGATCCCGCCTCATCGACCGTGACCTCGACACGCAACTGCGGCAATCCGTCTTCCTCCTCGATTGGGCTGGGACCATCGGCTTCGTCTCCTTCTGCCGGATCATCGTCCGATTCTACCAGGAGGAGGTCGGGGCCGACCGATATGAAAAGCAAGCCACAGCCCTCATCGTCGGTGCGGGCGACACCGGTGAAGCCGTCCTCCGTGAAATCCTACGAACCTCACGCGACCGATACGATGTCGTCGGATTCCTCGACGACCGACCCGACCAGCTCCACAGAACCATTCACGGCGTCGAAGTCCTCGGAACCCTCGATCAGATCAAATCCATCTGCGACAAACTCCTCGTCGAGGAAATCCTTATCGCGCTCCCCAAAGCCACACCACGCGAGATCCGCCGCGTCATCGAAATCTGCGAAGGACACAATCTCCGATTCCGCATCGTCCCCGGATTCGCCGACCTCATCGACGGCCGACTCCAGGTCTCTCAGCTCCGCGAAGTCGACATCGAAGACCTCCTCGGGCGCGACCCCGTCGAACTCGACCTCGCCGCCATCGCAGCGCAACTCTCCGACAAACGCATCGTCGTCACCGGCGCCGGCGGAAGCATCGGCTCCGAAATGTGCAGACAAATCGCACGCTTCAAACCCAAACGACTCATCCTCGTCGAACAGGCGGAAAACAACCTCTTCGAAATCGATCGTGAACTCGAACGAACCTTCGAAGGACTCAACATCATCCCCTACGTCGGCGACATCTGTGACGCCGCACGCATGCGGTCCATCTTCGAACGCGAGCAGCCCAACGCCATCTTCCACGCCGCCGCACACAAACATGTCCCCATGATGGAAACCAACCCCGGAGAGGCCATCAAGAACAATATCGTCGGATCACGCACCGTCGCCGACGTCGCCGTCGAATGCGGCGTCGCCAAAATGGTCATGATCTCCACCGACAAAGCCGTCAACCCAACCTCCATCATGGGCACGACCAAACGCGTCGCCGAACTCTACGTCCAACAGCTCAACGCGCGAGGAAACACACAGTTCATCACCGTACGATTCGGAAACGTCCTTGGCTCCAGCGGAAGCGTCGTCCCCATCTTCAGAAGACAAATCGCACGCGGCGGACCCATCACCGTCACACACCCTGACATGATGCGGTACTTCATGACCATCCCGGAAGCCGCACGCCTCGTCCTCCAAGCCGGCGCCATGGGCAGCGGCGGAGAAATCTACGTCCTCGACATGGGAGAACCCATTAAGATCGTCGACCTCGCCCGCGACATGATCACCCTCAACGGACTCCGGCCCGGCGTCGACATCGAAGTCGTCTTCACCGGAACCAGACCCGGCGAAAAACTCTACGAAGAACTCGCCATCACAGGCGAGAACATCCGCCCCACCCAGCACGCCAAGATCGGCGTCTGGAAACACCGACCCGAGGACTTCGAACGCATCCGCAGAGGCATCGAAAGCCTCGTCGCACTCGCCGACGTCGACAACATCGCCGCCATCCGCGCGCAACTCAAGATGCTCGTCCCGGAGTTCATTGACGAGAATCCCGACCACGGACCCGCCCCGCACCAGCCCGAACCCGCCCCACCGCGGTCCGCCCTCCCCGCGAGCGACACGCCCACCTCGTAGGCACCGCCTCCGCCCAGCCAACACCCATCCGTTGCGACCCGGGTCGATCAAGCGTACAACCCCGGTTCGGCCGACCCGGGCGCCGCACACCGATCGCCGCGCCGTCTCATGAACTGCGGTCCATCCCGATCGCGAAGACCAAGGAGGCTTCCCCATGGATGGTAAGTCGCGCCCCGTACGATCGATCGACACACACACCGTCACGACTCGCGCCACATTCGCACTCACCACCATCGCACTTGCCACGATCGCCGGTTGCGCCACAATCAAACCACCGCTGGCCATGGAAACAGTCGGCGCCAAACTGGCCAACTACGCCGCGCGACGCGCGCCCGCACACCCGCCTTCCCCAAGCCCAGGACTCCGCCCTAGGACCTTCTCGACGCCGCCTTTCACCAGCGATCCGTCGCCCTTCGCTTTCGCTCGCATCTCCAACACCTCCGAACCCGGCCGAAACATTCGCACCGCCCACTCCTCGCCCGCAGCGCCGGCAACGGAACCGCGAACACCAACCCACGCCCGCACCCCCCTCCCCGGGTTCTGGGAGACCGTGGAACGCGACCTCAACGAGTGGCCGCTGGTGTTCTGGCAGGACACCAAGGACGTCTTCACCAACAAGCAGAACCTGATGATCCTCGGCCTCGGCTACGGGGCGTCCCTCGCCATGCAGGAAACCGGCCCCGACGACACCGTCGAAGACAGCTTCCGCACCCACTCCACATTCAAGAAGGATGCCCGCGACACCCTCGGCGTACTCGGCAACCCCGGTACCCATTTCGGGCTCGCCGGACTCTGGTACCTCGTCGGACAACAATCGCAGAATGAACGAACCTACGACGTCGGCAACAAACTCTTCCGCGCGCTCGCAGTTAACGGTGTCACCACGCTATTCGGACAGGCTGCCACTTGGGAAAAAAGCCCCAACGGCGAGTGGGGCACCTTCCCCAGCGGGCACACATCCAGCAGCTTCGCGTTCGCCTCCGTATTGCACCACGAGTACGGCCCCTGGGTCGGCGCGCCACTCTACGCCCTCAGTGCAGCCGTAGGCTACTCACGACTCGAGGATCAGGAGCACTACCTCAGTGACGTCGTCATGGGCGGCATCCTCGGCTTGGTCGTTGGACACACCATCGCCAACGACGGCGAGCCCCCCCAGCTATTCGGCGGCAGCATCACCCCCTACGCCGACCCGCGCACCGCCAGCACCGGCATCGCCTGGGTCAAGAGCTTTCGCTGACCCGAAAGAATGATGACTGAAGAATGGCGAATAGAGAATGCAGAATACCGAATAGCGAATTCAGAAAAGCAACGCAAAACGCCCCACCCCCACCCACTGTCATTCCGAGCCCAGCGAGGAATCTCGCCAATTTCGCCATAAACCGCACCGCCCCCCCATCGCCTCTCCGCGCCATCCGCACCATCGGCGTTAGTCCTTTTCCGTTTTCCTGGTTTCTCTATTCGCTATCCCCCATTCACACGCCTTCCGACGAGTTCCAGAAACCCCTGTTCGTCGAGAACCTCCACCCCCAACTTCTTGGCCTTCTCGATCTTGCTCCCCGGCTTATCGCCGACGACGACATAGTCCGTCTTCTTACTCACACTGCCCGCCGTCTTCCCCCCCAGACTCTTGATAAACGAGTCGATCTCTTTGCGACCGAACTTCTCCAGCGCCCCCGTCACCACCAGCGTCTTCCCCGCCAGCACCTGATCTGGAATCGCCGCGCTCTTCGGCTGGCTCATATTGACGCCGACGTCGCGCAGATCCTCCCACGTCCGCTTCCCGCCCGCACTATCGAAAAACGCCCGGAGCGATTTCGCGATCTCCGTACCCACACCCTCGACACGATCCTCCAACTCCTCCTCCGTCACTGACGCGATGTACGCCATCTCTCCGAACACCTCCGCGATCAAATCCGCCGACGAGGCCCCAACGTGCCGCACGTTGAGCGCCGCCAATACCCGCGATAGTGGCTGCCTCTTACTCTTTTCAAGCCCATTCAACAGTGTGGCAGTCTTCTTCTCACCGAAACGCTTGCCTCCCACCTGCAACTCGACGAGATCGTCGTTTGTCAAGCGATACAGATCGGCATACGAATGGACCATCCCCGCTTCCACCAGCGTCCCGATCAACACCGCTCCCGCCCCGTCGATGTCCATCTGATTCCGCCCCGCGAAGTAAATCAGCCGCTCTTTGAGCTGCGCCGGACAGGCTGGGTTGATGCACCGGATGTACACCCCCCCCTCATCCTTCACCACTTCACCCGCACACACCGGACAGGACGTTGGCGGGGTGATCGGCCGCGCCCCCTTCGGACGCGCCTCCGTCACCACCCCCACTACCTGCGGAATGATCTCGCCGGCTTTCTCGACGATCACCGTATCCCCGATCCGCACATCCAACCGTTCCACCTGATCGAAGTTGTGCAAACTCGCATGCTGCACCGTCGTCCCCGACAACTCCATCGGCTCCATAACCGCCCGCGGCGTGATCGTCCCCAGCTTGCCCACCTGATAGTCGACCCGCTTCAACACGCTCCGCGCCCGCTCCGCCGCGAACTTGTACGCGATACACCAACGCGGATACCGGCTCGTCGCCCCAAGCGCGTCACGCTGCGCGAACGCGTCCACCTTAACCACCAGCCCGTCCGTCTCGTACGGCAACTCCCGGCGCTTGGTGTCCCACGCTTGAACATGCGCCAACACCTCGTCGATCGAAGCCGCCCGCACCCGATGCGGACTTACCGGCACACCCCACGACGCGAACCGCTCGAACAGCTCGCTTTGCGATCCAACGCCGAGCCGCTCGATCACGCCGAACCCGTGCGCGATGAAGCTCAGCCCCCGCCCCGCCATCTTCCGCGGGTCCAATTGCTTCAACGAACCCGACGTCGCGTTCCGCGGATTGGCGAACACCGCCTCACCCGCAGCCTCACGCTCGCGATTGAACCGATCGAACAAATCCCGGGGCCAAAAAACCTCCCCCCGCACCTCAACCACACCGGGTACATCCTCCCCCATCAACCGAAGTGGAATCGCCGAAATCGTCCGCACGTTGTGCGTCACGTCGTCCCCCGTCGTCCCGTCCCCCCGCGTCGCGCCCAAAACCAACACCCCCTCCTCATAGCGCAACGAGATGGCCACCCCGTCGATCTTCGGATCGATCACATAGGCGTACCCTCCCGCGTCCAGCCCCTTCGCCACCCGCTC